>DATHAK010000163.1:0-2174 GCA_035296685.1 Blastococcus sp. | reverse complement strand
TCCGGCCGCTTCCAGCTCGCGCAGGCGGGTGGCAAGCATGTTCGTCGGCGCTCCGAGGTCGCGTTGGAGGTCGCCGTAGCGCTGCGGGCCTTCGAGCAGCCGCTCCACAATGAGCAGGGCCCACCGGCTTCCGACGATGTCGAGGGCCGCGGCGAGGTCGCTCACGGAGTCGGATCGGCGTCCGGCTTCATCCAGAACGGCGAGTAGTGGTAGCCGTCGGGGTCGTCGAACTGGCGCTGGTACATGAAGGGGTAGTCGTCGGTCTCACCGATTCGCCCGCCGGCGGCGCCGGCGCGCTCGGCGAGGTCGTCGACCGCCTCGCGGCTGCCGAGGTCGAACGAGACCGTGACTTTCGAGGGCGTGTGGGGTCCACCGACCAACTCCTCGACGCCGCCGACGCTCGCGTACATCTCGCGGCTGCCGAGCATGACGTACTGCTCGGGCGCGATGGCGAAGCACGACACGTTGTGATCGGACATCTCGGCGTTGAGGGTCCAGCCGAGGGCTGTGTAGAAGGCGGTCGCGCGCTCGACGCTCTCGACGGGGCAGGTGATGAAGAGGCTCATGCGGCCAACACTTGCAAAATGCAAGTGCGGCGTCAAGGCCCGAGCCCGCATCGCCCGCCGCCTCGACGCGCTGCAGTTCGACCGTGTCCTGAGTTCCACCGGGCCAAGGAGGTGTCCCTAGGTGGGCCGCTGAGGGACACCGGGCATGAACGGTCGCTAGTGCTGCGGCTGCCAACCTTCGCCCGCTTGTCGCGCAGCGGGGTCCCGGTCCAGCTCTGAAAGTGTCACCGTCGTCTCGTCTGATCCTGACTTCCCCGCAGGAGATGCGAGATGGTCCACCCCGTGCAGGTTCGGCCGATCAGTAACGACGAGGGCAACCGGCTGCTGCGTATCGTGCGCCGCGGCACCGGGTCGGTGGTGACCTGGCGGCGGGCGCAGATGGTGCTGCTCTCGGCGCAGCGCATGCCCGTGGCCAAGATCGCCGAGGTCACGTTCACCAGTCCCGACCGGGTCCGCGACGTGCTGCACAACTTCAACACCGACGGGTTCGACTCGCTCTATCCCCGCTATGCCGGCGGCCGGCCGCCGAAGTTCACCCTGCCGCAGCGGCAGCAGATCAAGAAGATCGCGTTGAGCCGCCCGACCGATCACCAGCTGCCGTTCTCGACCTGGAGCCTGTCCAAGCTCGCGGACTTCCTGGTCGCCGAGGGGGTGGTCGACGACATCTCCCACGAGGGCTTACGCCTGGTCCTCCGTGATGAGGACGTCAGCTTTCAAGCGGTGAAGACCTTCAAGGCCAGTACCGATCCGGATTACGACGCCAAGACCAGCCGTGTGCTGGAGCTCTACGCGATCGCCGACGGCACCGCCGAACCGGGCCCCGGTGATCCCACGATCGTGTTCTGCATGGACGAGTTCGGGCCGCTGAACCTGCAGCCCCACCCGGGCAAGCAGTGGGCCCCGGTGGCGACCGGCCGGGGTGATCCTGCCGCACCGCGTCGGCGCCGGCGGCGGGCGACCTACACCCGCCCGCACGGCGTGCGACACCTGATGGCCGGCCTGGACCTGGCCCGGGACAAGCTCTACGGCCACGTCACCTGCCGCAAGGGCCGCACACAGTTCCTGGCGTTCTGCCGGTACCTGCGCTCGCTCTACCCGGGTGAGGTGCGGATCGCAATCGTCTGCGACAACTTCAGCCCGCACCTGTCGACCAAAACCGACGCCCGCGTCGGCGAATGGGCGGCGGCGAACAACGTCGAGATCGCCTACACGCCGTTCTACGGCTCCTGGCTCAACCGGATCGAGCCCCAGTTCACCGCGCTGCGCTACTTCACCCTCGACGGCACAGACCACGAGACCCACCGCGAGCAGGCGCGCATGATCCGCCGTTACATCGCCTGGCGGAACGGTCACGTCACCGATCCGAAGCTCCGCAAGGTCGTCAAGCGAGCATCGACCATCAAGCGGGCGAAGGTTGCCTGACCAGGCACTAGACGCAGGCACTGTGGCGGGCCCTGCGCGCCTACCGGGCCGTCCGGGGCTCGGTGGCTCTTGACCTAGTGCGGGAAACCGCCGTGGTGCTGAGCAACCTGGACGGGACGCCACGTCACCCTGAACGGTTCTCCCGCCGGTTCGTCGAGCATGTGGGCCGTGCGCGGCGGGCGTTGG
>DATHAK010000162.1:0-8009 GCA_035296685.1 Blastococcus sp. | reverse complement strand
CAGGCCTCGTGCCGACCACCACCGGGCACCCGGTCGGCCCGGGTCACGGTGCCGCCGGCCGTCTGCTCGATCCAGCTCAGCAGGCTCCCGCTCAGCGAGAGCGTCGCCTCGTCCGGAGCGTTCGTCGTCGTCACGATTCGGCCGTCCCATCGTTGAGGTCCGCAGCCGCCGCGGCCGACGATCGTACCGACGGGGCGGCATCCACATGCGGACTGCAGGCAAATGGTTAGATCAAGTGACCATACGATATCGGTGGCCTACTCTTTGGGTAGCCTGATACGAACGCCGGCCATCCAGGAGGACCCATGAAGATCGTCGTCGACAAGGCCCGCTGCAGCGGCCACGCGCGCTGCGCCGCCGCCGGTCCGGACCTCTACGAGCTGGACGACCTGGGGTATAACGCGCTCACCGAGCTCGAGGTCCCGGCCGGCATGGAAAAGCAGGCGCAGGACGGCGCCGCCGCCTGCCCGGAGCGCGCCATCACCCTCGTCTGACCCCTTCGTGGCCGGGTGAGCGGTCGAGCCCCTGACTGAACGCCGGTGCACGGGCTCAGCCGTCAGAGCCGGCCGAGGATCTCCGCGAGCTCGGCAGGGCGGGAGTAGAACGGCGAGTGGCTGCCCGGCAGTTCGACGAGGTCGGCCGCCAGGCGCTCGCGGGCAACGCGTTCCGACCACTCCCCGCCCACCGCGAGGTCCTCGGTCATCCGGATGTACGTCGACGGGACGTCCGGCCAGCGGTCGAGCGGGCCGGGCTCCGTGAACAGGGTGGCGGAGTTCGGCACCAGCCGCATGATCGCCGCCTCGGAGTCGTCGGCCGGGCAGTCCGGGTAGAACACCTCCCGCGCGACGTCCGGCGGGACCACGGTCCGGCCGAGGTCGTCCCGGCCGACCCGGTCCCGCGGCATCGAGATGGCTCCCGCGCCCTCGGCGGTGGCCAGGTAGTCCACGTAGCTCATGCCCGGCATCGGGACCATCGCCCCCAGGAAGACCATGCGCCGCACCGGGCGGGCCGCCGCCACGAGCGGCACCACCATCCCACCGAACGAGTGCCCGACGACCACGACGTCGTCCCCATCGTCCGCGAGCGCGTCGACGACCTGTCGCGCGGCGTCGCGCGCTCCACGTGTCGGGTCGTCGAAGTGCAGGTCCGGACCGATCGTCCGGTGGCCGGCGCGCTGCAGCAACGGAACGACCCGTTCCCAGCACCAACCCCCGTGAGAGCCACCGTGCAACAGGGCGAACGTCGTCATCGCGACCTCCGGGAATGGCCGCCCCTCGTCGAGGGAGCGGAGGCCGACTCTAGGGACACCGCGCGAATCAGTACAAGCATTGTGGTAATGCTTGACCGGCGGCCTGACGAGACGGGACCGCCCTGCCGATGAGGGACTCCCCATGCACGAACGTCTCCGAACGAGAGGCAGCAGCCGATGACCACCCCCGCCCCTGAGACCCGCCGCTTCGCCGGCAGGGACGGCGTGATGCTGGCCGCCGACGTCTGGGGCTCCCCCGGCGGTTCGACCGTGCTGATGCTGCACGGTGGCGGCCAGACCCGGCACTCGTGGAAGGCGACAGGTGCGGTTCTCGCCGAGCACGGGTTTCGCGTCGTCACGCTGGACACCCGCGGCCACGGAGACAGCGACTGGTCCCCCGACGGCGAGTACGGCATGGCCCGCTACCGCGACGACGTACTGGCAGTGCTGACCGAGCTCGACTCCCCGGCGGTGATCATCGGCGCAAGCTTGGGTGGCCTCACCGGCATTCACGTGGCGCGGACGGCCGGCCCCGAGCGGGTTCCCGGCCTGGTGCTGGTGGACGTCGTGCCGAGGGTGGAGGACGCCGGGGGCTCGCGGATCGCCTCCTTCATGCGCGGCAATCCCGATGGGTTCGCGTCGCTCGAGGACGCCGCCGACGCCGTCGCCGACTATCTGCCGCACCGCCGGCGGCCGCGCAGCGCCGACGGCCTGCGCCGCAATCTCCGGCAGCGCGCGAACGGCCGCTGGTACTGGCACTGGGACCCGCGAATGCTCAGCGGGCGCCGCAGCGACGAGCAACGGACGGCGCACCAGGAGGCGGTCGAGACCGCGGCCCGTGAGCTGGAGATGCCGGTTCTGCTGCTCTGGGGCCGGATGTCCGACGTCGTCAGCGCAGCGGGTGTCGAGGAGTTCCGCGAGCTCGTCCCGCATGCCGACGTCGTCTCGCTGGCCGGGGCGGCCCACACGGCGGCCGGTGATGACAACGACGCGTTCAGCGCCGCGGTGATCGAGTTCTGCACTCGCTTCGCGAGTGAACGGTCGGGCGCCTGACCCAGTTTTCCCGCTACGCTCACAGGGCGTGCACGCGCGCGGGCGCGTTGCCGCGCCTTTCGTCGTCACAAGGAGCCCGCCATGTCAGGCCTCGACAACAGCCAGCCCATCACCGACGCCGCCAGCCTGCATGCCGGCGGGGAGGACGAGGCCGCGGCCTCGTTCGACCGCCAGGCACGCGGTGAGGCCGAGCCGCCGAGCAAGGCAGCCGGCGAGCCCGCGCAGCCGCCTAAGAAGTAGCCCGGACGACGCCGCTGACGGCGCTCCCCCGTCCCGGGAGCACCCTCTCGCGGCTGTAAGGTCGACGCGCAGGAAGCCCCGCGTGCGTCAGGTGCCCGACTGCGGAGCGATGACGACCTTGCCCGAGATGCGTCGCTCGGCCATGGCCGTCAACGCCTCACCCGTTCGTTCCAGCGGGTAGACCGCGGAGATCTTCGGGCGCAGGCCCTGGGCGACGAGTCCGGCCAACTTTTTCTCACCTTCCGCGTAGGCGTCTGGCAGTAGGTGCGGAAGGGTGCGGATCTCGAAACCGCGGAGGATCACACCTTTCAGCAGCACCAGGTTCAGCGGGATGCGCGGGATGTCCCCGGAGGCGAACCCGATGACGACGAAGCGACCTCCCCACGCCGTCGCCCGCAGCGCCTGCTCGGAGTACGCCCCGCCGACCGGGTCGATGACGAGGTCGGCACCGTCACCGGTGATCTCCTTGATCCGGGCCTTGAGGTCCTCCGTGCCGTAGTCGATGACGGCCTCGGCGCCCAGTTCACGGCAGCTGTCCAACGAATCGGGCCTGCTCCCCGCGGCGATCACGCGCGCGCCGAGTCGGGAGGCGATGTCCACGCACGCGGATCCGACGCCCCCGGCCGCGCCCAGCACGACGACCCAGCGGCCGGACTGCAGCCCGCCGATGGTGGTGAGCGCGTGGTAGCCGGTCCGGAAGGTGACCTGGAAGGCGGCGGCCGACAGGCTGTCGAGTCCGGCCGGTACCGGACGCAGCCGGGTGGCGGGAACGGCCACCTGCTCTGCGAACGCGCCACTGATGCCCGAGCCCATCACCCGGTCCCCCACCCGGAACGCCGTGACGTCCGCGCCCAGGGAGAGCACCGTCCCCGCGAACTCGGAGCCGGGCGTGTACGGCAACGTCATCGTCAGTTGGTACTTGTTCTGGACCAGCAGCACGTCGGGGAAGTTCAGCGCCGCCCCCTCGACGCGGACGACGACCTCGCCGGGGCGCGCCACGGGATCGGGCATGTTCCGAAGCACCACCTCCCCGGGGGGACCGAACGCCTCACACCTGATCGCCCGCACGGGTCCTCCTGGTCGGGTCGAGCGGCGCCACCGGCGACCGCACCACGTACGTGCGACTGCTTCCCAGCCACATTACGGCCGTCGAGGCGGGGCCGATCCGCTGACCTCACCGCTTCGGGCGCTGCTGCGATCTGAGCTCGTTGTGCCGTGCGTACATGGCGGTCGCCGACCGCTGGGTCTGCTCGGGCGCCGCCGGCAGCACGACCTCACCGGAGACCCGGCTCGGCAAGCTGACCGTGATGTCCGCGAAGGAGGTCTCGACGCCGCGCTGGTTGGTCATCCGCATCGTCAGGTCGACGAGCTTGTGCCCGTCCTCCTCCCGCTTGCCGCCGACGCTGCCGGACAGGAACTGCACGTCCCCGTGGTAGTTGAACTTGCGCATCGAGTCCGACTGCCGCACGACGAACGCGGCGTCGCCAGCCCAGTCGGTCGCGTAGTGGTGGAACCACGTCTGGCGCATGACGCCGTAGTCGTAGGCCATGGGGCTGCCGATGGCGCGAGCCCAGTCGGAGTCCCAGTGCAGCCGCTGCGCGACGTCGGGCACGCCCTGGTCGTTCTTGACGAAGAACGGCGCGATCCGCTGCCGGTTCTGGTAAGCCAGCCTGGAGGACTTCAGCCCGTAGGGCGCGAACCCGTAGCCGCCGGCGTGGAAGGCGACGACCTCGGTCGTGGTGAGCGGCCCCTTCACCATCGCCGGCAGCTCGTCGCCCACGGCGACGTCCTCCCAGAACCGCGGCTCGGCACCGCGCCGCTGTTCGGCGGCGTACACGGCGTCGATGCGCTCGATGTCCTCGTCTGTGTACCGCGCCGGCTCGATGGCGTCGTTCTTGCCCCGCTCCCGTGCGGTCTTGCGTTCGGCCAACACCCGCAGCACCCGCTGCACGGCCACGACCTCGGCACGTTGGTTGAACTTCACCTCACGGCTGACCTGGATCACCGAGCGGCCGGCGAACTCCGACTCCTTGACCTCCAGGCTCTCCTCGCCCTTGAACGCGAACAGCCGGTCCCCCGGGTAGATCGGCCGGTACCAGTCGAGCGAACCCCCGGAGACGAAGACGTGGACCCCGCGGAAGACGCTCTTCGTGGCCATTTTGATGTCGTCCGCGATCGGGTCGCCGAGCAGAGGTGCCCCGATGATCTGCGCCATGCTGTTGGGCGCGATCTGCGCACCCCACCGCGTGCCCTCGCCGTACTCCTCGTCACAGTAGAGCGGGTTGTCGTCTCCCAGCCCCCAGGCGAAGTTGCGGATCGAGTCGTACGACGCCGTGGTGACGTGCTCGGTGTACTTGCTCGCGGCGTCGACGCCGATGAGCAGGCGGGCGCGATCGATGTCCTCGTCGGTCAGGGCGAAGTCGGTCGCCTTCTCGAACTCCGTCGATGTCATGGATGTCTCCGGTTCTCGTCGGTCGTCCGGGCCGGACGGTCCGACCGGCGTGCGCGGCGGCGCGGTCGGGAGGCGCCGGGGAGGCAGACGCCCGTCGTCACTCACAGGTAATCAGGCCACTCTTTGGTTGTCAAAGGGTCGCCGCTCCCGTGCCTCAATGCCTTCACGGAGCAGATGAGCCAGGAACTCGTGCATGCCTTCGACCGGTCCGACGCCGACGAGGACGTCCGCGTCGTCGTGCTGACCGGATCCGGTCGCGGCTTCTGCGCCGGGGCCGACCTCGCAGCCGGGGGTGCCACGTTCGCGTATCCCGAGGGCGCTGCTCACCGCAACCGCGGGGGCCGCACGTCGTGGCGCTTCTTCAAGTCCCCCATGCCACCAGCTGGACTCCCGCGCGATCGCGGCCCGGGGTGTCTCCGCCGACGCCCAGGAGGGGGTCAGGGCGTTCCTGGAGAAGCGCCCGGCCTGTTTCCCCGACCGAGTGGCGGCTGACCTGCCCGACTTCTTCCCGTGGTGGCCCGCCCGCCCCTTCACACCGCTCCCCCACGCGGGGTGGCCTGTAACGCCGCGCTCAGCCGGCCCCGAGGACGGCGGTGAGCGTCGTGTGCGGCGCGTCATCGGTGCCGGCGAGCACCAGCTCGTGACGGTCCCCGGCCGGTCCACCGCGCACTGCAGCGGAACGGCCGCAGAACAGCGGCCGGACGTTGCGGTGCTCGAGCGACCGCACCGGCGCCCCGCCGCTCTCCAGCCGGAGCACCTCGGCCAGCGCGAGCGTCATGAGCGGACCGTGGACCACCAGGCCCGGATAGCCCTCGACCGCGGTGGCGTACGGCCAGTCGTAGTGGATGCGGTGGCCGTTGCCTGTGGCGCTGCTGAAGCGCATCAGGTGGGTGGCATCTGTCCGGAACCGCCAGGACCAGTCCCCCGCGCGCTCCAGCAGCGCCGGCGCGGTCAGCAGCGGCTCGGGAGCAGCCCGGGTGCCGCCGGGCGTCGCCGGGTCGCGGTAGACCAGGTCCTGCCGCTCGACGAGGGCGGGTCGACCGTCCTGGCCCTGGACCACGGTCTCGACGACGACGAGCACGAAGTCGCCCTGGCGCCCGGACTTGGGGGTCACCGACAGCACTCGCGTCTCGCGGCGCACCGGCTCGCCGACGAGGAGAACCCCGTCGAACCGGACTGACCCGCCGGCGAACATCCGGCGGGGCTTGCCGACGTCGGGCAGGAACCCACCGACCGCGGCGTGGCCGTCCGGACCCGTGGCTCTGCTGCCCGGCCACGCGGCGAGGGCGGCCCAGTGCCACAGCGGCGGAAGGACGTCACCTCGGCGGGGCGTCGGCAGCCCGTCGTCGAAGAGCGCGGCCAGCGCCTGCACGGGTGCGGGCTCCACGACCTCCTCGGCGACGTGGACCGACGGGTCGCGTCGTCCCGTCACCGGAGGCTCAGATCTCGTGCCGCGAGATCCACTGCGCCGCGATGACGTTGCGCTGGATCTCATTGGTGCCCTCGCCGAGGATCATCAGCGGCGCGTCACGGAAGTACCGCTCCACGTCGAACTCTCGCGAGAATCCGTACCCGCCGTGCACGCGCATGGCGTCCAGGGCCACCTGCATCGCTGCCTCGGAGGCGAACAGCTTCGCCATCCCGGCCTCCATGTCGGCCCGCACGCCCTGGTCGAGCTTCTCGGCCGCGTCGGCCGTGAGAAGCCGCGAGGCCTGGACCTTGGTGGCCATGTCGGCGATCAGGTTGCCCACCGACTGGTGCTTCCAGATGGGCTTGCCGAACGACTCCCGTTCCTGCGCGTACTTCGTGGCCGAGGCCAGCGCGGCCTGGGCGACCCCCACGGCACGCGCGGCGACCTGGACCCGCCCCACCTCGAGCCCGCGCATCATCTGCGCCCAGCCCTTGCCGGCCTCGCCGCCGAGAACGGCCGAGGACGGCACGCGCATCCCGTCGAAGACGATCTCGCAAGCCTCGACGCCGCGGTAACCGAGCTTGGGGATCTTCTTCGAGACGTCGAGCCCTTCGCCCGGCTCGACCAGCAGGACGCTCATGCCGGTGTGCGCCGGCCGGGCGTCCCGGTCGGTACGGCACAGCAGTCCGATCAGCCCGGAGTGCTGGGCGTTGGAGATCCACGTCTTGCTGCCGCGGATCTCCCAGTCCTCCCCCACCGGTGTGGCGTAGGTCCGCATCGCCTGCAGGTCGCTGCCCCCGCTGGGCTCGGTGAGCGCCATCGTGGCCCGGATCGCACCCTCGGCCATCCGGGGCAGGTAGGCCTCGAGCTGGTCCTGCGTGCCGAACGTCCGGATCAGGTAGGAGATCACCGAGTGCCCGCCGATGGCGCCGGCCAGGCTCATCCAGCCCCGGGCCAGTTCCTCGGTGACCCGCGCGAAGCACGCGGCGCTAACCTCGCTGCCGCCGTACTCCTCGGGGACGAGCAGCCCGAAGAAGCCGAGCTTCTTCATCTCCTCGATGAAGTCCTCGGGATAGCGGTCCTCCGCCTCGAACTCCGCGACCCGGGGGCGCACCCGCTCGTTCACGAACTCGGCTGTGAGCTGGACCATCTCGCGCTCGTGCCCGCTCAGTGCGCTCATGCGGCGTCCTCTCCCTGTCCTCGGTCCGCAGGCGCTCCGCCCGGATCGAGCAGTCGGCGAGCCCGGTCCGAGTTCGGCTCGTCCACCATCTCACCACCGACGATGCCACCCCCCGGGGGCCTGGCCGATCACGAGCGGCTGTCGCGTGCCCGTCGCCGGACGGCCCTGGGACGGCCACTCCACGATCGGTCCGTCGTGCCAGACTGCCGCACACCCCGCCGCGGTCGGTTCGAGGCAGTTCGGCTGCCGGTGCGACCCGCTCGTGGGGCGTTCGTCTCGTGACCTCCGGCGCCGCCCGATCCCCAGACTTGGAGCGACCCATGACCGAGCCCTCGTCCACTGCGCCGCCCAGCCTGCCCTTCGGCCTGCGGTGGGGCATCAAGAGCTCGTTCGTGGAGTACATCCGACGGATGCCCGACGGCCA
>DATHAK010000161.1:0-20893 GCA_035296685.1 Blastococcus sp. | reverse complement strand
CTGACCTGCGGGAATCGGCCTCCGCAGGCCACCCGGAGGAGTGATCGGGACACGTTCCGGGCGGGTTGCCGCACGGTCGCCTTTCGCGTGTTGCAAAGGCCTCGTATCGTGGGTATCACCGTCGGCGGGAGCCTCCGACGGCCTTGGCTCCGCCCACCTGGAGGACGACGTGCCGCTCTCAGAACACGAGCAGCGTCTGCTGGAGCAGATCGAGCGCGCGCTCGTCGATGACGATCCCAAGTTCGCCTCGTCCGTCCGCACCGGCGACCGCCGGCTGAAGGCCCGTCGCAAAATGCAGCTCGGTGTCGTCCTGATCGTCGTCGGCATGGCCGTCCTCGTCGGCGGCGCCGTCGCGCAGTCGGTGATCGTCGGGGTCCTGGGCTCCCTGATCGCCTTCGCCGGCGTCGCGGTCGGCGTCCTCAACTACAAGACCGCCACCGGCGCCGTCGAGGGCGGCAGCACCCCGGCCGGGGGCCGTGGGGGGGCCGCCTCCGGGCGGTCCGGCCGTGGCGGCAAGGTCGGCCGCCAGCCGCTGAAGAACCGGCTCGAGGAGCGCTTCCGCCGCCGCTACGACCAGTAGCCGCATCCCGACGTCCCGGCAGCCGCCGTCCCCCTGAGGGTCGGCGGCTGCCGTCGTCTCAGACCGCCTGCGTCCGGCGCCGCCCGAGGCGGGGGCGCGCCGAGGAGCCCAGCCGCCGCAGCCGTGCGGTCAGCCGGCCGCCGGCCCCGGTCACCAGGGACGACGGCCACAACCGCGCCCGCAGCCGTCCCCGGCGGCCCGTCGACCGCAGCAGCGCCTGCCGCGCCGTCCGCAGGGCCGCGGTCAGCTCCGCCGTCAGCTCGGGAGAGGCGGGCCCGGCACCGGCGGCGCGCCCGTAGCTCGCCATCTCCTCGGCCCGCGCCAGCCGCTCGACCGCGTCGGGCCCGTCGGGCGGGGCACCCGGCACACGGACGACGCCGGCCAGCTCGCGGGCCGCCTGGCGCGGGGTCCAGGCGGGGTGCAGCCGCGCACCGACGTCCGTGGCCGTCGCCGAGAGCTCGTCCCACAGGGCGGCCGGTGTGCCCACCGCCAGCCGCCGGCGGCGCTGCAGGGCCCGGACGGCCGCGGGTGCCGCCGCGACGAGGACCGCCAGCAGGGCCAGGCCCGCGCCGGCGAACACCTGCCACGGCGCGCCCGCGGTGCTGCCCAGCTGCCCGGGGGCGATGAAGTCGCCGGCTCGGTCCTCCCGTTGCGCCTGCGGCAGGGCCGGTGCGGTGGGGACCGGCAGGCCCTGCGTGGCGTCCGGCGCGGTCGGGCTGCCGACGTGCGGAGCCCACGGCATGTCGACCGACCGCGCCGGCCCCAGCGGCGTGGGGTCGAAGGGCACCCAGCCCAGCCCGGAGAAGTAGACCTCCACCCAGGCGTGGGCGTCGTCGCTGGTGATCAGCCGGCTGCCGTCGCGCTGCTCCTCGCCGGGCGTGTAGCCCAGGGCCATGCGCGCGGGCACCCCGGCGGCCCGCACCATGACCGTCATGGCCCCGGCGTACTGCTCGCAGTAGCCGCGTCGCAGGCGGAGGAAGTCGACGAGGTCGTCGCCGCTCGTGCCCTCCTTCGTGGAGAGGCTGTACAGGAAGTTGTTCCGCCGGTCGGTGAGGAAGCTCAGGATCGCCGAGACCCGCTCGTACGGCGTCTCCGCGTCGCCGACGACGACCGCCACCTGGTCGGTCACCCGCGGGTCCAGCGGCGGCAGTGCGGTGAAGCGCTCCTGCACCGGGTTGTCGGTAGGAAGGGTTGGTGCGGCGGCGAGCAGTGCCGGCGACGGCCGCGGCTCGTTGGCGCTGAACGCGTACGTGCGCCCGGCGGTGGTCGTGTCACGGCCGAAGACCGTCCCCGTGGCCGGGTCGAACCGCCAGTCGTCGCCGCCGTCGTCGCCCATCCGCACCGAGATCGGCGAGAACAGCACCGGCAGGAAGCGGTCCTCGTGCTCGATCACCTCGACGGTGGCGGTGACCAGGCGCCGCGTCTCCTCCTGGGGCAGCGGCGCCAGCTCCGGGTCCTCCGCGATCGACACCTCGCCGTCGAGGTTGCTCATCGACCAGCCGTCCTCGTTGTCGTACTGGTCGAGCGAGACCGCCCGCAGGAAGCCCGGGTCGTCGACCGACGCCTCCATGCGGAGCAGGTCGATGGGCTCCGGCAGGGTCAGCTGGCCGTGCATCGTGGCCACCGGGTCCAGCGAGGTGCCGGTCGAGCCGCCGGAGCCGCCGCCGAGCCCGGTGGCCAGCGACCCCTCGGTCAGCGTGGGCACGACCGAGCCGACGACAAGCGCCGAGACGAGCGCCACGACGCCGATGCGCAGGGCGGCCATGGTCCCGGTGCCCAGCAGCGTGCCCGGTGGCCGGCCCGACGACGCCAGCCGGCGGTGCTGGTCGGTCCACAGCAGCAGCGCCAGGCCGGCCGACGGCCCGGCCAGGGCGGTCACGCCGATGCTGCCGGTGACCGTGCTGACCGGGATGCAGTAGAGGACCAGCAGCCCCAGTCCGGCGAGCGTGGCCTGCCGGCCGGCGACGGTGACCAGATCGACGAGCACCGCGATGGGCGCCACGAAGAGCGCGGTCAGCACGAGCAGACCGGTCAGCGGGAGCGCGGGAGTGGCCTGCTCCTGCAGCTCCGCTCCGCCCTCGGCGAGGACGGCGCTCAGCTGGCCGAGGCTGCCCGGCGTGGGGATCACCCCCGCGATGGCCTCGGCGGGCGCGTACCGGGCGGTCAGCAGGCAGAGCACGAGCAGGAGCTGCCCGGCCGGCACCAGCACGACCCCGAGGGCCGAGAGCCGGTCGGGCACCGGCCGGCCCGGCCGGTACCGCGCCCACAGGGCGGGGCCGCCGACGCGCATCAGCAGACCGCCCGCCAGGACGACGACGATCACGGCCAGCACCGGCGGCAGCCAGGCGGACGACGAGTAGACCGGCACCAGGGCGAAGGAGCCCAGGAAGGTGGCCAGCGCGGCCGCCCCGCCGGCGCGCAGGTCGTGGCCGTTCACGGCGTCGCCCCGGGCAGGAGCGTCGCCGCTCCGACGCCGGCCACCGGCTTGGCCGCGGGCGCGGCCCCCGGACCACCGAGCGAGGTCCACACGTCGGCCACCGTCCGGTCGGCCCGCGCGATCGCGACCCGCCAGCCGGCGCTCCGGAGCAGATCCGCCGCGTCGTCGCGCTGCCGGGCGAGAGCGCCGCGGGAGGCGCCGTCCAGACCGCGGCGACCGCGGGACAGGCCGGCCTCCGCCCAGCTCTCGATGTCGGCCAGGATCGCCATGTCGGTGGTGGGCCCCGAGCGGGCCCGGATCAGCTCCGTGACGTCGTCGGGCCCCACCGCACCCAGCAGGCAGAGGACCGGGCCCTCGCCGGCCGCCCGGCACAGCTGGTCCACGCCGGTGCGCAGGCTCGCGACCCGGGAGGGGCCGACGACCGCGAGGCGGTCCAGCAGGTCCTCCGGGCTCAGCTGCCCCCGTCCGGACGTGGGCACGAGCTCGCCGCCGTCGGTCACCGCGCGGAGCACCGAGCCGCGCCGGGCCAGCGCAATGCCGATGCTGGCGGCCGCCTCGACCAGCCACTCCAGGCTGTCGGGCGGGGGGAGGTCGTCGCCGGACGGGCCGGTCCACGCGGGGGGCGCCCCGTGCCTCGGGGCGACCAGGTGGGCACGCGCGCGGGTGTCGAGCAGCAGCGTCGCCTGGGTCCGCCACGGGCGCTCCTCGAGGCGCACCATCAGCTCCCCGGTGCGCGCCGTCGCCCGCCAGTGCACCTTCCGGAGATCGTCGCCGTGGCGGTACTCACGGGTGCTGACGTCGTCCTCGCCGTGGACGGCGATCGTGCGGCGCGAGCCCTCGCCGCCGCCTCCCTGCCCGCCCGCGGGTCCGCCGGCGCCCAGCGGCCGGACGCGCGGGACCACCAGCAGCGGGGACGTGTCGGTGCCCACGGCACTGCGCTCCACCAGCCCGAAGGGGTCGACCAGCCGCAGCCGGAGCGGTCCGAGCAGATGGCGGCCCCGCCGGACCCCGTGCACCCGGTAGCGCAGCGCGGTGGTGGTCCCGCCGGCCAGGCGTTCGACGACGAACCGGGGGGAGCGGCCCAGGTCGGTGGGCAGCTGCTCGGTCAGCACCCACAGGCCGCCCGGCCGGACGTCGCCGTTGGTGAGCTCGAGGAGCACATCCGCCGTCTCGCCGCGGGGCAGCCGGGCGGGGCTGAGCGTCCGCCGGGTCACCAGGCGGAACCGCTCGCGGGCCACGGTCGCGGCCGAGAGCACCGGCAGGGCGAGGACGAAGACCGCCAGCTGCACGAGCGCACGCTCGCCGAGCAGGATGCCCAGGAGCAGCAGTGCGACGCCACCGCCGACCAGCGCGCGACCGCGCGGGGTCAGCGACGAGAGGACCCGCCCGGCCGGCGTCGCCACCGCAGCTCAGCGCCCGCGGGGGACCGGGACGGTGGAGAGCAGCTCGGCGACCACCTGCTCGGCGCTGCGCCGGCCGAGAGCGGCGTCGGCGGTGAGCAGCAGCCGGTGCGCCAGCACCGGCGGAGCCAGTTCCTGGACGTCGTCGGGCAGCACGTGGTCGCGACCGGACAGCGCCGCGGAGGCGCGGGCGGCGCGCAGCAGCTGCAGGCCGGCGCGTGGTGAGGCGCCGAGCCGGAGGTGCGGTGAGCGGCGGGATGCCTCGACGAGGGCGACCACGTAGCGGCGGACGCCCTCCGCGACGTGCAGCCCCCCCACGGCCTCCACCAGGTCGCGGACCGTGGCGGCGTCCGCGACGGGCGCCAGGGAGGTCAGCGGGTCGGTCGTCGCGCGCTCGTCGAGCATGGACAGCTCGGCGTCCCGGCCGGGGTAGCCCATCGAGACTCGGGCGGTGAACCGGTCGCGCTGGGCTTCCGGGAGGGGATAGGTGCCCTCCATCTCCAGCGGGTTCTGCGTCGCCATGACCATGAACGGGCGAGCCAGCTCGTAGCTGACGCCGTCGACGGTGACCTGCCGCTCCTCCATGCACTCGAGCAGGGCGGACTGGGTCTTCGGCGAGGCCCGGTTGATCTCGTCGGCGACGACGACGTTGGCGAACACCGCGCCCGGCTTGAACTCGAACTCCCGGGACTCCTGGTCGTAGATCGCCACGCCGGTGACGTCACTGGGCAGCAGGTCGGGGGTGAACTGGATGCGGCGCACGGTGGCGTCGATCGAGCCGGCGAGCGCCTTGGCGAGGGTGGTCTTGCCGACCCCCGGCACGTCCTCGATCAGCAGGTGGCCCTCGGCGAGGAGCACGACCAGGGCCAGCCGCACCACGTCGTCCTTGCCCTGGACCACGCGGCCGATGTTCGCCGCGATCCGCGCGCCTTCCGCTGCGACGTCGACCGACGGACCGGCCGCTCCGTCGGCGGTTCGTGTCGCCTCCGTCACGTCCCCACCGTACGTGGCCGGAACCGTTCCGCGTCGCCTCCGGGCGCCGGGCCCGGACGACTCCGTGCCGGAGGCGGTTCCCCGCGGCCTGACCAGGCCGGTTCGCGCCTCCAGGGCGGCCCGGGTGAGGGGTGGAGCGGACAGGTCACGACACGGCGTCGAGTGGTGTCGAGTGGGGGCTAGTGGGTTACTGTGTCGCCCGGTGGGGAGACAGGGACCGTCCGGGTTCCTGGAGGGCCCACGGGAGGACCGATGCGGGGGGTGAACCGGTGTTCGTCGGCAGCTACCCGTTGCGACTCGACGAGAAGGGCCGGCTCGCCCTCCCCGTCCGGTTCCGCGACCAGGTGGCCGACGGCATGGTGATCAAGAAGGGCCAGGAGCGCTGCATCTACGGCCTGACCATGGCCCGGGTCGCCGAGCAGAGCGCCGCCATGGCCGCCATGGCCCCCTCCGACACCGCCGGCGCCCGCATGGCCGCCCGCATGAGCTTCGGCTCGATGGTCGAGATCGAGCCGGACAAGACCGGCCGCATCACCATCCCCGCCAGCCTGCGGGAGTACGCCGGACTGGACCGCGACGTCGTCGTCGTCGGTGTCGACACGCGCTTCGAGATCTGGGACGCCGCCAACTGGGAGGCCTACGTGGCCGAGCAGGAGGCCGCGTACGCCGACATGGAGAGCGAGGGGATGCCGACGCTGTCGTGATCCCAGGGCAAGCCGCCGTCCGCTGACGCCGGACCTGCGCAGTCGCACCCGTTCGAGCCGCCTTCCCCGCGGCTCGACCGGACCGGGCCCCAGCCGCCTTCCCCGCGGCTCGGTACCGGAGCGCTCCTGCGCAGCACCCGGCCGGAGGACCGCGGCAGCCCACCGCCCCCGCGGGGCGCCACCTGACGCTCTTCCCCGACGCCAGGCGGTCCCCGCGGGGGGCGGGCCACCCACGACCCGACGATCCGCGACCTCCTCGGCAGACCCCGGCCCCACTGCGCCCCACATCCCCCACCGCGCCCCACCGCGCGGGATCGGCGTGCGCCCTGCCGGACGTCCGCGGGACACCCCGCGCCCCCTGCCCCCCTGCGTCCCACCGCCGAGCCCTCGGGCGCGGCACCATCGCAGCAGACACCCCGACCGTTCGAGAGGCAGCCGACGATGAGCAGCGCAGGAGGTGCCCCGGGCCCGTCGGGGCCCCCGGTGCACGTGCCCGTCCTGCTCGAGCGCGTCACCGAGCTCCTCGCTCCGGCCTGCGCCGCCGACGGTGCCGTCCTCGTCGACGCGACCCTCGGGCTGGCCGGCCACACCCTGGCGATGCTCGACGCCCACCCGGGCCTGCGCGTGGTCGGGCTGGACCGCGACCCGGACGCCCGCGCCGAGGCGGCGCGCCGGATCGAGGCCGCCGGCCACGCCGACCGCGTGACCCTCGTGCCCGCCGTCTTCGACGAGCTGCCCGACGTGCTGACCCGCCTCGGCATCGACGAGGTCCAGGGCGTCCTGTTCGACCTGGGCGTCTCCTCGCTGCAGCTCGACCGCCCCGACCGCGGGTTCAGCTACTCCGCCGACGCCCCCCTCGACATGCGCATGGATCCCGCCGTGCCGCGGACGGCGGCCGAGGTTGTCAACACCTACTCCCCGAAGGAGCTCACGCGGGTCCTCCGGGTCTACGGCGAGGAGCGCTTCGCCTCCCGGATCGCCGCGGCCATCGACCGCGAGCGCGCCCGGCAGCCGTTCACCAGCAGCGCCCGGCTGGCCGACCTCGTCCGCGACGCGATCCCGGCCGCCACCCGCCGCACCGGCGGGCACCCCGCCAAGCGCACGTTCCAGGCGCTCCGCATCGAGGTCAACGACGAGCTGGGCGTCCTCGAGCGTGCACTCCCGGCCGCCATCGAGGCGCTCGCCCTCGGCGGACGCGTCGTGGTGATCACCTTCCACTCCCTCGAGGACCGGATCGTGAAGCAGACCCTGGCCGCCGGAGCCGCGGACCGCACCCCTCCTGGCCTGCCCGTCCCGTTGCCGGAGCACGGCCCGGTGCTGCGGCTGCTCACCCGCGGCGGGGAGGCGGCCTCGGACGACGAGGTGGCGGCCAACTCCCGGGCGGCGTCGGCCCGCGTGCGGGCGGCCGAGCGGATCCGGAGGGCGGCATGACCGGCCGGGTGACCGTCCGCACCACCGGCTCCGTGACCCGCGGCTCCGCCCCGGTGCGCGGAGGAGCGGCCGGAGCCGCGCGTCCGGGCGGCCGCGCCGTCCCCCGGCCGGAGCTGCGGCTGGTGCCCGGTGCCACGGCCGCCCGCCCGCGCCGGTACGGCGTGCGTGCCCTGCGGCACCGGCGCGCCCCCTTCGTGCTGCTGGTCGTCGCCCTGCTCGTCGGCACCACCCTCGGGCTGCTGATCCTCAACACCGCCATCGCGGTCGACTCGCTCAAGGCCACCCAACTGCGCGCCGAGAACGCCGAGCGCGCGCAGGAGGTGCAGCGCCTGGAGCAGCAGGTGGTCACGGCCGGCACTCCGGCGGAGATCGCCGGTGCCGCGACCGATGCGGGGCTGGTGCCGGCCGGCCCGGCCGGCTACCTGGTGATCGGGCCGGACGGCAGCTCCGTCCTGCGGGGGACGCCGGAGCCCGCGGGGACGGCGGACGGCGCCGAGGGCGGGGACTGACGCGGTGCCCGACATCGTCGGCGGTCGAGGGGCCGGCCCCCGCACGCCGGGGCGCACGCCCGCGCGCGGCGCGGGGCAGCGCTCGTCCGCACCCCGCTCCGGTCCGAACGCGTTCACCTCGCGCCGGGAGCCGGGCAGCCGGCGCAGTGGTGCCGGGCTGTCGGTCGGCCAGCGGGGGCTGCGCAACCGCTGGGGCCTCGCCGTCATGGTCACGCTGCTGGTTCTCGTCGTCGGCCGGCTGGCGGTGCTCCAGGGGGTGGACGGCGCCGACTACGCGAATGCCGCCGAGCAGGACCGGCTGCGCACCTATCCCATCGCCGCCCTGCGCGGCGCCGTGCTCGACCGGGACGGTCATCCCTTCGCCTACACCGTCGACGCCTCCCGGGTCGTGGCCGACCCCACCGTGGTCCCGCACCCGGCCCGCACCGCGAAGGCGCTCACCGACCTGCTGCAGGTGCCGGTCGACGAGCTCACCGCGAAGCTCTCCCAGGACGACCGCTACGTCGTCCTGGCCGACCGGGTCACTCCCGAGACGACGGATGCCATCGACGAGCTCGAGCTGCCCGGGATCTCCTTCGAGGACGACCCGGTGCGGCTCTATCCCGCCGGTGCGGTGGGCGGCCAGGTGATCGGCTTCGTCGGCCGCGACGGCCAGGGCCTGGCCGGCATCGAGCAGACCTTCGAGGACCAACTCTCCGGGACGCCGGGCCAGCGTCGCGTCGAGGTGGGCAGCGGCGGCCACCCGATCCCGTCGGGGATCGACGAGTCCACGCCGGCCACCGACGGCAGCACCGTCACGCTGACGCTGGACCAGGACCTGCAGTACGTCACCGAGCAGCGGCTCGGCCAGGCCTGCGCGGACGGCGCCACCACCCGCGCCTCGGCCGTGGTCCTCGACGTCCACACCGGGCAGGTCGTCGCCATGGGCTCCTGCCCCGGCTACGACCCCGGGAACTACGGGTCGACCGATCCGGCGCTGCTGGGCAACCCGCTGGTCTCCGACGTCTTCGAGCCCGGCTCGGTGATGAAGGCGGTGACCCTGTCGGCGGCGATCGAGGAGGGAATCGCCACGCCGGACACCGTGCTGACCGTGAACGGCCACATCAGCGCCGGCGACCGGGTGGTGACCGACGCGCACGACCACGAGCCGGTCGAGTGGACCGTGACGGGGATCCTCGCCAAGTCCAGCAACGTCGGCACGATCATGCTCGCCCGCGAGGTGGGCGACGAGAAGCTCGAGCACTACCTGCGGGCCTTCGGACTGGGCAGCACCACCGGCATCGAACTGCCGGGCGAGAGCGCCGGCATCCTGCAGGACTCCGCCGACTGGACCGCCAGCCGCGCGGCCAACGTGCCGATCGGCCAGGGCGTCTCCGTGACGACCCTGCAGATGGCGTCGATCTACCAGACGATCGCGAACGACGGCGTGCGGATCGAGCCGCGGATCGTCGAGTCCGTGACCGACGCCCACGGCCGGGTCCGCCGGGCCCCCGAGCAGGGCAGCGCCCGGGTGATCAGCGAGGCCACCGCCGACCAGATGGCGTACATGCTCGAGGCGGTCGTCGGTCCCGGTGGCACCGCGCCGCTCGGCCAGATCGAGGGCTTCCGTGTGGCGGGCAAGACGGGCACCGCCCAGCGGGCCAACCCTGAGTGCAACTGCTACGAGGGCGGCGGCTACGTGACGACCTTCGTCGGGTTCGCCCCGGCCGACGACCCGCAGTACGTCGTCGCCGTCGACCTCGAGCGGCCGACCAGCTCCGCCGAGGGCGGACAGGTCGCGGCCCCGGTGTTCGCCGACATCCTGCGGTACGCGCTGACCGCGGACGGCGTGGTCCCCTCCGGGACGCCGCGGCCGGACTTCGTCCTCACCGGCACCCCCTGACCCCGGTTCCCGGACCCTCCCCGGCCCGTTCGGGGGGCGGGTCCTGGCGCGCGCCCCGCGCAGGGGCGCAGGTGCGCAGCTCGCGGGGCACCCGCCGGTAGATTGGAGCCCCGTGACCCCGACCGACGCCGGGTCGGCGCCCCGGCCCGCGGGGAACCGACCGCTGCAGCTCGCCGAGCTGAGCGACCTCCTCGGCACCCCCGTCGCCGCGGGCGGGCCCGCCGACCCCGCGATCCGCGGCGTCACGCTGGCCTCCGACGAGGTCCGGCCCGGTGACCTCTACGCCGCGCTGCCGGGCGCCCGCACCCACGGGGCGCGGTACGCCGCCGACGCCGCCGGCCGGGGCGCGGTCGCCGTCCTCACCGACCCGGCCGGCCGGCCGGACTCCGAGGCCACCGGCCTCCCGGTGTGCGTCGTGGACGACCCCCGCGCCCTGCTGGGGGCGGTGGCCGACCGGATCTACGGCGAGCCCAGCCACCGGCTGCAGGTCGTCGGCATCACCGGCACCAACGGCAAGACGACCACGGCGTACCTGGTCGAGGCCGGCCTGGCCGCGGCCGGGCTGGGCACCGGGCTCATCGGCACCGTGCAGACCCGCACCCGGGGGCGGGCGGCGGACGGGACGCCGACGGTGCGCGAGCTGCCCAGCGTGCGCACCACCCCGGAGGCGCCGGCCCTGCACGCCCTGCTCGCCTCGATGGCGGAGTCCGGGGTCTCGGCCGTGGTGATGGAGGTGTCCAGCCACGCGCTGGTGCTGGGCCGGGTCGGCGGGATCCGGTTCACCGCCGCCGGCTTCACGAACCTGGGCCGCGACCACCTCGACTTCCACGGCGACCTCGAGGAGTACTTCCGGGCCAAGGCGATGCTCTTCGACGGTCGCAGCGCGCACGAGCTGATCACCGTCGACGACGAGGCCGGCCGCCGCCTGGCCGGGCTGCGTCCGGCCGCGGGGACCGTGTCGCTCTCCGGCGTCGCCGACTGGCGCGCCACGGACATCGCCCCGGCCGCCGGCGGCGGTTCGACCTTCAGCCTGCACGGGCCGGACGGGCGGACCTGGCCGGCCGCCGTCCGGCTGCCCGGGACGTTCAACGTCGCGAACGCGGTGCTGGCCGTGGCCCTGCTCGACGCCGTCGGGGTGCCGGTGGAGACGGCGCTCGCCGGGCTCGCGGAGACGGTGGTGCCCGGCCGCATGGAGCCGGTGGACGCCGGTCAGCCGTTCGTCGCGGTCGTCGACTACGCGCACACGCCCGACGCGGTGACCACCGCGCTGCAGGCGCTGCGCAGCAGCACGACCGGCCGGCTGATCACCGTCCTCGGCTGCGGTGGCGACCGCGATCCGGGCAAGCGCCCGGCCATGGGCACCTCTGCGGCCCTGCTCAGCGATGTCCTGGTCGTGACCGACGACAACCCCCGCTCCGAGGACCCCGGCGCGATCCGGGCGGCGATGCTCGCCGGCGTCGAGGACGTGCCCGAGGCGGACCGGGCCGAGGTACTGGAGGTCGGCGACCGCCGGGCCGCCATTGCCGCCGCCGTCGAGCTGGCCGGGCCGGGCGACACCCTGCTGGTCGCTGGCAAGGGGCACGAGACCGGCCAGGAGATCGCCGGCACGGTCCACCCCTTCGACGACCGCGCCGTGCTGCGCGAGGTCCTCGCCGGCCTGGGGACGCCGGCATGATCGAGCTGAGTGCGGCCGAGGTGGCCGAGCTCGCCGGAGGCGAGCTGTCCGGGAGCGGCGCGGCGCGGATCACCGGGAAGGTCACGCTGGACTCGCGGACCGTGGCGCCGGGCGACCTGTTCGTCGCGGTCGCGGGGGAGCGGGTGGACGGGCACGAGTTCCTCGGGGCGGCCGCTGCCGCCGGTGCCGTGGCGGCGCTCGCCACCCGCCCCGACGAGGCCCTGCCGACCGTCGTCGTCGCCGACCCCGTCGCCGCGCTCGGTCGCCTGGCGGCCGGCGTGCACGCACGCCTGGCGGACGGCGGACTGCTGACCCTGGGGATCACCGGCTCCTCCGGCAAGACCTCGACCAAGGACCTCCTCGGCCAGGTGCTCGCCGCGGCCGGGCCGACGGTCAGCCCGCCGGGCTCGTACAACAACGACATCGGGCTGCCGCTGACCGTGCTCGACGCCGACGAGGCGACCCGCTTCCTGGTGCTGGAGATGGGCTCGCGCGGCCGGGGGCACATCGCCCGGCTGTGCCGGGTCGCCCGGCCGTCGGTGGGCGTCGTCCTCAACGTCGGGTCCGCGCACCTCGGCGAGTTCGGCAGCGCCGACGGGATCGCGGTGGCCAAGGGCGAGCTCGTTGAGGCGCTGCCCGAGGACGGCACGGCCGTGCTCAACGCCGACGACTCCCGCGTGCTGGGGATGGCCTCGCGCACCCGCGGCCGGGTGCTCACGACCGGCCGGGGACCCGACGCCGACGTCCGCGCGGTCGACGTCACCCTCGACGACTCCGCGCGCCCCCGCTTCACCCTGGTGGCCTGCGGCGAGGAGCACCCCGTCGCCCTGCAGGTCGTCGGCGAGCACCAGGTGGCCAACGCGCTCTCCGCGGCCGGCGCCGCCCTCGCCGCCGGCATGACACCGGCCGCCGTCGCCGCCGCCCTCTCCGCGGCCGGGCCCCGCAGCCGCTGGCGCATGGAGGTCACCCGCCGGGACGACGGCGTCACCGTCGTCAACGACGCCTACAACGCCAACCCCGAGTCGATGCGCGCCGCGTTGGCCGCGCTCGCCGGGCTGCCCGGCGGGCGGCGGATCGCCGTCCTGGGCGCCATGGCCGAGCTCGGCCCGGACGCCGCGGCCGAGCACGAGCGGCTGGGCCGGGACGCGGCGGCCGCCGGCGTGGACCTCGTCGTGGCCGTGGGACCCGATGCGGTAGGCATAGCCGACGGCGCGGCCGCCGCCGGGCGTCGGGCAGGGGAGGAGTCGGTGCACGTGCCGGACCGGGCCGCTGCGCACGAGCTGCTGTCCCGCACGCTCCGCGCCGGGGACGTCGTCCTCGTCAAGGCCAGCCGCGCCTACGGGCTGGAAGTGCTCGCGGCCGACCTGCTGACGGCGGAGGCCGGCGCGTGAGGAGCGTTCTCATCGCGGCCGGCTTCGGCCTG
Organism: Blastococcus sp.; assembly: GCA_035296685.1. Classification (GTDB taxonomy): domain Bacteria; phylum Actinomycetota; class Actinomycetes; order Mycobacteriales; family Geodermatophilaceae; genus Blastococcus_B. Next base: position 7,859 of record DATHAK010000161.1, on the reverse strand, counting down.
ATCATCTCCATCCTGCTCACCCCGCTGGCGATCCGCGCGTTCCGCCGGCAGGGCCTCGGCCAGGAGATCCGGGACGACGGGCCCGAGAGCCACCTGTCCAAGAAGGGCACGCCCACCATGGGCGGCACGGTGATCGTCGGCGCCACCGTCGGCGGCTATCTCGCCGCCCACGTCTTCCTGTCCGACCGGCCCGGGTGGGGCTTCACCGCCACCGGCCTGCTGCTGATGTTCCTCATGGTCGGCATGGGCACCGTCGGCTTCCTCGACGACTACCTCAAGATCCGGCACCGCCGCAGCCTCGGCCTGAACAAGACCGCGAAGCTCGTCGGCCAGCTGCTCGTCGGCGTGGCGTTCGCCGTGCTGGCGATCAACTTCCCGAACGGCGAGGGTGTCGAGCCCGCCTCCACCTTCGTCTCCTACGTCCGGGACATCGCCCCGCTGGCGCTGGGCCCCATCGCGTTCGTGATCCTGGCCTACCTGTTCATCGCCGGGTTCTCCAACGCGGTGAACCTCACCGACGGCCTGGACGGCCTGGCCGCCGGGTCCTCGGCGATGGTCTTCGTCTCCTACGTGTTCATCTCCTTCTGGCAGTTCACCCACGACTGCAGCAACGAGCTCATCGAGGGCTGCTACGTCGCCCGCGACCCCCTGGACGTCACGCTGGTCGCCGCCGCCGGGATGGGGGCGTGCCTGGGCTTCCTGTGGTGGAACACCAGCCCGGCGCGGATCTTCATGGGCGACACCGGCTCCCTGGCGCTGGGCGGCCTCATCTCCGGCCTGGCGATCGTCACCCGCACCGAACTGCTGCTCGTCGTCATCGGCGGCCTGTTCGTCGCGGTCACGCTCTCGGTGGTGATCCAGGTGGCGTTCTTCCGGGCCACCCGGCGGCGGGTCTTCCGCATGGCGCCGCTGCACCACCACTTCGAGCTCGCGGGCTGGACCGAGAACACCGTCATCGTCCGGTTCTGGCTGGTCACCGGGATGGCCGTCGCCTTCGGGCTGGGGTTGTTCTACGCCGACTGGCTGAACTTCGTCGGGCTGTGACGGCATGACCGCCGCCGACGAGCTGCGGGGGCGCACCGTCCTGGTGGCCGGGCTGGGCGTCTCCGGGGCGGCCGCTGCGCGGGTGCTGCTGCACCACGGTGCGCACGTGCTGCTCACCGATGCCGCCGAACCCTCCGCGGTACCGGCGCTGGTCGACGCCGGCGGCCGGTGGCTGGGGGCGCTCGAGACGGTTCCCGAGGGCACCGAACTGGTGGTGACCTCGCCGGGCTGGCGGCCCGACGCCCCGCTGCTGGCCGACGCCGCCCGCCGTGGCATCGAGGTGGTGGGTGAGCCGGAGCTCGCCTGGCGGCTGAGGGTCGCGGGTCCCTCCGGTTCCCCCGCCCCCTGGCTGGCCGTCACCGGCACCAACGGCAAGACGACGACGGTGACCATGCTGGAGGCCGTCCTGGTCGCCGGGGGGCACACCGCCGTGGCCGCCGGCAACGTCGGCCGGCCGCTGGTCGACGTCGCGAGCGACCCCTCGTTCGACGCGATCGCGGTGGAGCTGTCCAGCTTCCAGCTGCACTGGTCGTCGTCGATCGCGCCCGCGGCGGCCGCCGTCCTCAACGTCGCCGACGACCACACCGACTGGCACGGGTCCTTCGCCGCCTACCGCGACGCGAAGGCCCGGATCCTCCGGCACGCCCCCGTGGCCGTCGCCGACGCGGGGGACCCGGTGGCGGCCGGGCTGGTCGCCGGCCACCCCCGCCCGGTCACCGTCACTCTCGGCGAGCCGGCGCCCGGCCAGCTCGGCGTCCGCTCCGGCTCGCTGGTCGACCGCGCGTTCACCACCGCCCCTGCCGGCGAGGTGCTGCTGGACCTCGACGACCTGCACGTCCCCGGGCCGCACAACCGCGTGAACGCGCTGGTGGCTGCCGCGCTCGCCCGGGCCGTCGGGGTCCCGGCCGAAGCCGTCGGGCGCGGCCTGGCCGGCTTCCGCGGCGGCGCGCACCGCAACGTCCTCGTCGGCACCGTTGACGGCGTCGACTACGTCGACGACAGCAAGGCCACCAACCCGCACGCCGCCGGTGCGTCGCTGGCCGCCTACCCGCGGGTCGTCTGGATCGCCGGCGGCCTCCTGAAGGGGGCCGACGTAGACCCGCTCGTCGCCGCGGTCGCCCCGCGGCTGGCCGGGGTGGTCCTGCTGGGCCGCGACCGCGACCGGATCGCCGCGTCACTGGCGCGACACGCCCCGACGGTCCCCGTGGTGACGGTGGTCAGCGGCGACGATGGCGGGATGGACGGGACTGGTGTGACGGCCGAGGCGACGATGACGCAGGTCGTCACCGCCGCCGCCGGGCTCGCCCGCCCCGGCGACACGGTCCTCCTCGCGCCGGCCGCCGCCTCCATGGACGTCTTCCGCGACTACGCGCACCGCGGCCGCGCCTTCGCCGACGCGGTGCGGGCGCTGCGGTGAGGTCCCGATGACCGCCGGCACCCGCATCCGCCCGGCCGCTCCGGAGCGCCGGGCGCCGGGCACTCCCATGCGGTACGAGCGGGCGCCGCGGCTGCGCGGGCCCGCCTGGCTCGACGGTCCGATGACCAGCTGCCACCTGGTGCTGGGCGCGGCCGGGCTGCTGCTCACCATCGGCCTGGTCATGGTGTTCTCCGCCTCCTCGATCGAGGCGGCGCTGGCCGACCAGCCGGCATGGGCGCCCGGCGTGCAGCAGGTCATCTGGGCCGCGGTCGGGGTCGGCGCGATGCTGGTCGCCCTCCGGCTGCCCGCGGGCTTCCTGCGCCGGTGGTCGCCGATCGCTCTCGTCGCCGTGTTCGCGATGCTCCTGCTGGTCCTCGTGCCGTTCATCGGGGTGCGGCTCAACGGTGCCCGGCAGTGGTTCGACCTGGGCTTCGCCCACCTGCAGCCCTCCGAGGTCGGCAAGCTGGTCTTCGCGCTGTGGGGTGCCCACGTGCTGGCCCTGCGCGAGCGGTACCTGACGACGACGTCCCTGCTGGTGCCGGTGCTGCCGGTGTTCGGCGTCCTCTCCCTGCTGCTGATCGCGGAGCCGGACTTCGGGGCGGTGGTCAGCCTGGGTCTGGTGCTCGTCGGGCTGCTCTGGGCGGGAGGCATGCCGCTGCGCTGGTTCGGCATCTTCGTCGCGTCCGGGGCGACGCTGGTGGCGCTGATGATCTGGATCGCCCCGTACCGGATGGCCCGAATCACCTCGTTCCTGGATCCGTTCTCCGACCCGACGGACGGCGGGTACCAGGCGATCCACGGCCTGTACGCCCTGGCCACCGGCGGGCTGTGGGGCGTGGGGCTGGGCAACAGCGCCATGAAGTGGAACCTGCTGCCGCACGCGGAGTCCGACTACATCTTCGCGATCATCGGCGAGGAGCTCGGTTTCCTCGGGTGCCTGGTCGTCGTCACCCTCTACGGCGTGCTCGCCTACGCCGGCTTCCGGATCGCCCGCCGGTCGGCCGATCGCTTCGTCCAGCTGGCCAGCGTCGCCATCACCGTCTGGCTGGTCGGCCAGGCGGCCATGAACATGGGCTACGTGGTCGGACTGCTCCCGGTGACCGGTGTGCAGCTGCCGCTGATCTCGGCGGGCGGCACGTCCCTGGTCCTCACCCTGTTCATCGTCGGCCTGCTGGCCCGGTTCGCCCGGTCCGAGCCTGCGGCGATCGAGGCCCAGCGCGCGCGGGTGCGCGGCCGGCTGGCCCGCGTCTTCCTGCCGGTGCCCGAGTCCGCGGTCGACTCCGTCCGCCCACGGCGACGCCCCGAGGAACGCGGCCCTGCCGCACCGGTCGCTGGCGGCGGCCGCACCGTCGTCCGTGCCCGCCCCGGAGCCCCCCGCCGACCGGCCCCGCGCGACCTGCCGCCCCTCGACCCGGCGCCTCGGCCGCGGGCCGACGCGGGCCGGGGCGACCCGCCCCGGCAGCGCGTCGCGCCGGCCCGCACCGGGCGGCCGCCGGCCGAGACCGGCCGCGGTCCCGCCGGGCGGCGGCAGCCGCCCCCGGGCGCGCCGCGGCGGCCCGGGGGAGTGCGGTGACCGGGGCCGCAGAGCGGCCGCGGAGCGTCGTCCTCGCCGGTGGCGGCACCGGGGGGCACATCGAGCCGATGCTGGCGCTCGCCGACGCCCTGCGCCGGCGGGGGGACGGCGAGCTGCGCATCACCTGCCTGGGCACCGCGCGGGGGATGGAGACCCGCCTCGTCCCCGCGCGGGGCTACGACCTGCGGCTGATCCCGCCGGTGCCGCTGCCCCGCAGGCCCACCCTCGACCTGCTCCGCGTGCCGGCTCGCGTGTGGCGGGCCGTCGCCGACACCCGCGGTCTGCTGGACGAGCTGGCCGCCGACGTCGTCGTCGGGTTCGGCGGCTACGTGGCCCTGCCGGCCTACCTCGCCGCCCGGCGTGCCAGGGTGCCGGTCGTCGTCCACGAGCAGAACGCGCTCCCGGGCCTGGCCAACCGCGTCGGCGCGCGGCTGGCCGCCCGCGTCTGCGTCACCGTGCCCGGCACCCCGCTGCACCGGGGCGAGCACGTCGGCATGCCGCTGCGCACCGTGATCAGCTCGCTGGACCGGGCGGCGCGCCGGGCCGAGGCGCGTGCGGAGTTCGGCCTGGACGCCGACCGCCCGACCCTGCTGGTGTTCGGCGGCTCGCAGGGCGCCGCCTCCCTCAACCGCGCCGCGGTGGCCGCCGCCGACGCGCTGACGGCGGCCGGCGTGCAGGTGCTGCACGCCCGGGGCCCGAAGAACACCGACGTGTCGGTTCCCGCCCGGTCGCCGGGTAGTGCCCCCTACGTGGTGGTGGACTACCTCGAGCGGATGGACCTCGCCTACGCCGCCGCCGACCTCGCACTCTGCCGGGCCGGCGCGGTCACCGTGGCGGAGCTGTCGGCGGTCGGGCTGCCAGCGGCGTTCGTGCCCCTGCCCATCGGCAACGGCGAACAGCGACGCAACGCGCTGCCGGTCGTCGACGCCGGGGGAGGACTGCTGGTGGAGGACGCCGAGGTGTCGCCGTCCTGGATCGAGTCCCGGCTGATCCCGCTGCTGACCGATCCGGAGGCGCTGGCCGGCTACGCCCGGCACGCCGCCGCGGCCGGGGTACCTGACGCCGACGAGCGGCTGGCCGACATCGTGCTGTCGGTGGCGCGGCCGTGAGCGCCGCGGACGTCGCCGCCTGGGCCGACCCGGTGCCCGCGCTGTCCGAGCTCGGCGCGGTGCACTTCGTCGGCATCGGCGGGGCCGGCATGAGCGGCATCGCGCGGATCCTGCTGGCCCGCGGCGTCCGCGTCTCCGGCAGCGACCGCCGCGATACCCCGACCCTGCTCGCGCTGCGCGCCCTCGGCGCCCGCGTCGCCGTCGGGCACGACCCGGCGAACCTGGGCGACGCCGACACCGTCGTGGTGTCCACCGCCATCCGCGCGGACAACCCCGAGCTCGCCGCCGCCCGCGCCCGCGGCCTGCGCGTCCTCCCGCGGGCGGTGGCCCTCGCCGCGGTCATGGCCGGACGGCGCAGCGTCGCGGTCGCCGGCACGCACGGCAAGACGTCGACGACCTCGATGCTCACCGTCGCCGTCCAGGCCTGCGGGGTCGACCCCTCGTTCGCCATCGGCGGCGACCTCAACGAGTCGGGCAGCAACGCGCACGCGGGGGAGGGCGACGTCTTCGTCGCCGAGGCCGACGAGAGCGACCGCTCCTTCCTGCTGCTCTCGCCGTTCGGCGCGATCGTCACCAACGTCGAGGCCGACCACCTGGACAACTACGGCGATCTCGCCGCCGTGGAGGCCGCGTTCGACCGGTTCCTGCTCACCGTCGCCGAGGACGGCTTCGTGGTCGTCTGCGCCGACGACCCGGGCTCGGCCCGGCTCCGCACCGTCCCCGCCTCGGCGCGGCTGCGCACGTACGGCACGAGCGCGGACGCCGACCTGCGGCTGACCGACCTCGAGGTCGCCGTCGACGGCACCAGCTACACCGCGACCCTCGACGGCGTCGCGCTCGGCCGGGTGCGCATCCAGGTGCCGGGGGAACACATGGCGCTCAACAGCGCGGCCGCGCTGCTGGCCGGCCTGGAGCTCGGGCTGCCGGCCCGGGGCCTGATCGAGGGCCTCGGCCGCTTCGGCGGGGTGCACCGCCGCTTCGAGCTCAAGGGCGTCGTCGGCGGGGTGCGGGTCTACGACGACTACGCCCACCACCCGACCGAGGTGAGCGCGCAGCTGCGGGCGGCGCGCGCCGTGGCCAGCGGCGGGCGCCTGGTGGTCGCGTTCCAGCCCCACCTCTACAGCCGGACGCAGGAGTTCGCCGCCGGCTTCGGGGCGGCGCTGGGGCTCGCCGACGAGGTCGTGGTCATGGACGTGTACGGCGCCCGGGAGGACCCGGTGCCCGGCGTGACCGGAGCGCTGGTCGCCGACGTCGTCCCGCTGCCGCCCGGGCAGGTCGTGTTCGAGCCGTCCTGGTCGGCCGCGGCCCCGGCGTTGGCCGCGCGGGCCCGCCCCGGCGACCTGGTGCTCACGATGGGCGCCGGCGACGTCTCCATGGTGGGGCCCGAGGTGCTCGAGGCGCTGCGCCGCTGGGAGGACGGCGGCGCCCGGGAGGACGGCGGCGGCCGAGGCGAGGCGACGGGCGGGGACCGGTGAGCCGCACCGGAACCACGACCCGCGACCGCACCGGTTCCCGGCGGTCGGCCGAGCGGCGCTCCTCGGCACCGGTCCGCCCGCTGGCCCGCCGGCGTCCCCGTCGACCGCCCCGGCGCAGCCGCCGGCCGCTGCAGCTCGCCGCCGCGGTCCTCGCCCTGGGCGCCGTCGGGTGGGTGCTCCTCGGCAGTCCGGTGCTCGGCGTTCGGTCGGTGCAGGTGGACGGCGTCGCCAGCCTGCCGGCCGAGCAGGTGCGCGAGGCCGCGGGCATCGAGCGGGGGACGCCTCTCCTGCGGGTCGACGTCGACGCGACCGAGGCCCGGGTCGCCGCCCTGCCGCAGGTGGCCTCGGTCGAGGTCACCCGTGGCTGGCCCGACAGCGTGGTGATCACACTAGTCGAGCGGGTGCCGGTCGCGGTGGTGGGGGAGCCCGGGAACCGTTCCCTGATCGACGCCGACGGCGTCCTGTTCGACATCGTCAGCGGTTCGCCCCCGCCGGGCGTCGTCCCGCTCGAGGTCGCCGACCCGGGACCGGGTGACCCCGCCACGCTGGCCGGCGTGGCCGCCCTGGGCGCGATGCCGTCGGGCGTCCGCGAGCGGGTCGCCGGCGCGGCCGCCTCGGGCGACGGCGAGATCAGGCTGACCCTCACCGACGGCACCCTCGTGCGCTGGGGCGGTCCGGAGGAGTCGGAGGAGAAGGCGGCCGCGCTGGCCGGGATCGTCGAGCAGGTCGCCGCCGGCGCCCTCGAGCCGGCCGCCGAGATCGACGTCAGCACGCCCGCGGCGGTCGTCCTCCGCTGACCGGCCCCGCTGCAGGGTCCCGCCGCGAGCGTGCGAGCCATGGGGGGCAGCGGGGTCCTCTGCCAACACGCCGAGGTTCGCGACACGCCCGACACGCAACATCTCTTTTCCGGGTTCCCGGTCATGGCGGACTCGCCGGGCTTGACCCCCGCATGAGACGTTTCCGGCGCGGGTCGTCACACCTAGTGGTGCTGAAGTGACCACCGGGTCGCCCGTGTTCGGTGCGATTCGCTCCCACCGACACGCCGACCCGGGGAGGGTGTTTGTTCGGCCTCTCCGCCGCCCCTAACTTCGTCCTGGTCGGACCGAGTTGACATAACTGTAAGGCTGAACTTGAGGATGAGGGTCCAGTTGGGGAGCGCCGCATGACACCTCCGCACAACTATCTAGCGGTCATCAAGGTCGTCGGCATCGGCGGCGGCGGGGTGAACGCGGTCAATCGCA
>DATHAK010000160.1:0-3971 GCA_035296685.1 Blastococcus sp. | reverse complement strand
CGTGTTGGACGCGCTTGCCCGGGCGCTGCAGCTGGACGAGGCCGAGCGTGAGCACCTGTTCGACCTGGCCCGGGCGGCCAACACCACGGCAAGGCCGCGTCGCCGTCCGGCCCCCCAGCGGGTCCGGCCAGGTGTGCAGCGCATCCTGGACGCGATGACCGATGCGCCGGCGGACGTGCGCAACGGCCGCCGGGACATCCTGGCCGCCAACCGGCTCGGCTATGCCCTCTACTCCGAGCTGTTCATCGACCCCGTCCGGCCGGCCAACGTCGCCCGGTTCGTGTTCCTCAGCCCCCGCGCCCGTGAGTTCTTTCCCGACTGGGAGGGTGCGGCCAACGACCTGGTGGCCAACCTGCGCACCGAGGCCGGCCGCAACCCGCATGACCGGGGGCTTCAGGACCTGGTCGGGGAGCTGTCCACCCGCAGCCAGGAGTTCCGCAGCCGGTGGGCGGCGCACAACGTGCGCCAGCACCAGACCGGCCGCAAGCGGCTGCATCACCCGGTCGTCGGGGAGCTGGAGCTGACCTATGAGGTGCTGGCCCTGCCGGCCGACTCCGGGCTGTCGCTGGTGGTGTACGGCGCCGAGCCCGGGTCCGCCTCCCAGGACGGCCTCAGGCTCCTGGCCAGCTGGGCGGCGACTCTCGACCAGCTCGACCAGCCACAGACCGCCCAGGCGCCCGAACAGCTATGACTGGCGGGATCCGCTCCCACCTCGCGTCCTGACAACCGGCACCGCGCGCTGTGGGCGCTGCACTTCGCCGCCTTGGGTCGGCTTCGGGGTCCTGGACGTCAAGACGTAGCGTGTCGGCGCGTCCGTCGCCGAAGGTCTTGGATCGACCGGCCTAGGAGGGGGTGTCATCGGCGGCGAGGAGCTGACGGGCCGAGGCTTCATCGGCGGGAGCAACCAGCACCCGAACACCAGCGATCTGCATCTGCGGGTACTGTCCTCCGGCGTCATCTGCCGACACTGATGCGCTCACGCCATGACTGCGCAGCATGCCGACGATCAACTCCGCCTCGGTGCGGCTGGCAACCACGGCCACCGACACAGTCGCGCCGTCCACGATCGCAGCTCCTCTGCTCCTGGTCCTGCCGGTGTGCGGTTCCTGGCATCATCGTCGCACCTCGGCCGGCCCGTCGCACCCGTGGGGTCGCTCAGGCCGGGGTCCGGGAATGCGTGAAGGTGTCAAAGTGTTAGCTGCTGCAGGGAGCCAGCCACCACCGGGAGCGAAGCGATGAGTCAGAAGCGGGAGAAGGCGGTCCTGGCCGGAGGGTGTTTCTGGGGGATGCAGGACCTGATCCGCAAGCGTCCGGGGGTGCTCTCGACGAGGGTGGGCTACACGGGAGGCGACGTCGCGAACGCCACCTACTGGAACCACGGGACCCACGCCGAGGCGATCGAGATCGCCTTCGACCCCGAGGTGACCTCCTACCGTGAGCTGCTCGAGTTCTTCTTCCAGATCCACGACCCGACGACGCCGAACCGCCAGGGGAACGACATCGGCGCGAGCTACCGCTCGGCGATCTTCTACCTCGACGAGGAGCAGCGCCGGGTCGCCGAGGACACCATCGCCGACGTCGAGGCGTCCGGGCTGTGGCCCGGCAAGGTCGTCACCGAGGTCACCCCAGCCGGCCCGTTCTGGGAGGCCGAGCCGGAGCACCAGGACTACCTGGAGCGCTACCCGAACGGCTACACCTGCCACTTCCCACGCCCGGGCTGGGTGCTGCCCCACCGGAGCGCGGCGGCTCGCTAGCAGACGGTGTGGGTCGGGACCTCACGCTCGGCATCGGATCAGCCGAGCGAGGAGACCTTGTCCGCCAGCGAGTGCATACCGAGCTCTCGAGCGGAGGCCGCCGCCGACGTCAGGAGCTCCGTTGCCCTCCCATGGTCGCCGGGCTCCGCGCGCCGCAGGAGCGCCCGCGCGTAGTCGTACTGCGTGTGGGCCAACCATGGTCGCGCCGCCATCTCGGCGTTCATCCGGAGCGCGACCTCGAAGTGGTCCACGGCCTCTGACCACCGGGCCATTGTTGCGGCGAGGATCCCGAGGCCTCTCGACACCGACCCTCGGCAGAGCTCTGGTGGCAGCGTGGCGTTGAGGCGTCCGAAGGGCTGAAGCCGGGCGTGCACGGCGTTCGCCCCTTCGGGGTCGTCGAGGTTCCGGCAGACTTCGGGGAGTAGGCTCATGCCGAACAACCACTGCATCTCGAGATAGAGCGGGAAGCCCTCACCCGCCAGTCGTTCGAACGTCGCCCGCGTCCGGTCCTCGCGGCCCAGTTCGGTGTCGACGTCGAGGAGGACGTAGCTCCAGACGGGGTAGGTCGGGTGCTCCTCGACGGCGCGCTCGACGACGTCCACCATCTCCCCCAGGAGCCCGCGCTCGCGTTGCAGCTGGTATGTCTGGAGGTCGAACGCCATCCGCGGATTGGCCGTCCCGTCGTGCTGGCCGAGCTCGAACGCCTCACGGATCAGGACGTCCGCATCGTCGAAGCGCCCTTCGAACAGGGCGAGCTTGGCCCGGTTGACCCCGGCGAACCAGAGCTGGGCGGGCTGCCGAAGTTCCTCGGCGATCCGGGTCATGGCCTCGAACGCCTGGCGAGCGCTGGCGGCATCCCCGGCTTCCAACAGTGCGTGGAATCGGTACTCGTGTCCGGCGTAGGCCCGTTCGGTGTCCTCGACCTGTTCCGCGACCGCGATGAGCTCATCGGCGATCGCCCTGCGCCGATCGACCGTTTGCGGGCCCATGTTCGCGCAGTGCCGGCCCTCGAGTGCGTACGCCAGCGCGGCCCGGTCCCCCAGTCGCCTCGCCATCCGCAACGCCTCATCGCTCATCGCCTCGCGCGGCGCAGGGGGAAGGGTGTCACGCAACGGACCCGCGGCCAGCCGCGTCAGGAGACGGATGCGCAGGTCGTCGTCCGTATCGCCAAGGAGCGCCAGGGCCTCCTCGAGGAGGGGGACGAGGTGCGGATCGCCCCAGGCCCGAGACCAGACGAACCGTCCCCCCGTACCCGAGCGCCGCTCGAGCCAGATGCCCCGCCGAGCCGGAGCGGCGGGCGAGCTCGGCGGCCGTCAGGAACGTCTCCCTGGCACGCTCTTGATCGCCGGCCCGGGCCAACGCGTCTCCCAGCGACAGCAGCAGGTCCCGGCGCGGGCCCGGCGCTCCGTCGGGCCGCAGGGCGATGGCGCGCTCGTAGAACCCGACCGCCTGCGCATAGGCATGCAGCGACAGGGCCCGATCGCCCGCGTCCCGGAGCGCCCTGACCGCTCGTTCGACGAGCTCCTCGCTCACGACCCCACCGGCGCCGGCGTACTCGACGGCGCGGAGGTAGTGGGACGCCAGCATCTCGGCGTAGTCCTCACGACGGGGGCGCGACTCGATCCATCCGGCCGCGACGAGGTGCTTCTCGGCGCGACGAGCCTTTGGGATCTGCTCGTACGCGACGTCGCGGATGAGCGTGTGGCGGAAGGAGTACTCGGTCTCGCCCGCGATCGAGCTGCGCCGCTCGCGGCGCACGAACTCCCGACGAGCGAGGGCGTGCAGCGCCGCTTCGAGCCGCGGCCGGTCGTCGCCGAGCGGCCCGATCCAGAACACTCTCCCGACGACTGCCGCGTTCTGTAACAGCTCCTTCTCGTCCAGCGCCAGCCCATCGAGGCGGGCCGCGATCAATCCCTGCACGGACCCGGGGAGTCCTCGGTCGCTGTGCCCGTCCAGCACCATGCGAGCGAACTCCTCCGCGTAGAACGGGTTGCCGCCCGCGCGCTCGAGGAGGTCGGCGTGCGCTCGTTGCGGTGCGGCCGGTTCAGTGAACAGCGCACCGAAGAGCCTGGTCGTCTCCTCCAGGGACAGCGGCGAGAGCCGGAGCGCGGTGACGTTCGCGCGCCCCCCTCCCCAATCGGGCCGACGGTCGAGGAGGTCGGGTCGGGCCGTCGCGAGCACGAGGATCGGAACGCCGCTGGCCCAGTCGACGACGTG
>DATHAK010000159.1:0-6113 GCA_035296685.1 Blastococcus sp. | reverse complement strand
CCGCGATGTGACGGTGACCGCGTCCGAGCCCACCGCCGACGGGCACCCGGCCCCGCCGGCCGCCCCGCTGGACTGGGGGGTCGCGCCGGAGATGAACGCGCTGGAGACGGCGATGTGGCGGGCGGAGACCGTCGACCCGCGACTGCGGGCCAACGTCACCCTCCTCGAGCTGCTCGAGCCCGCGCCCGACTGGAACCGCCTGCTGGCCGCGCACGAGTGGGCCTCCCGGACGGTGCCGCGCATGCGGCAGCGGGCGGTGGAACCAGCGCTGGGGGTCGGCACCCCGCGCTGGGTGACCGTCGAGGGGATCGACCTCGAGCGGCACGTCCGCCGGGTGCGCCTGGACCCGCCCGGAACCATGCGCCAACTGCTGGACGTCGTCGGGGAGTTCGCCGCGGCACCGCTGGAGCGCGACCGCCCGCTGTGGGAGGTGCTGCTGGTCGAGGGCCTCGCCGACGGCCGAGCCGGCTACGTCGTCAAGACCCACCACAGCACCACCGACGGCCTGGGCGCCGTGCAGCTGATGAGCCTGCTGCACCGCCGCTCCGCCGACCCCGACCCCGCGCGACCCGAGCCTCCGGTGCCCGTCGCCGACGAGGCGTCGCCGGTGGGAGTGCTCGCCGACCAGCTCGCCGGCGCCGTCCGGGCGGCACCCCTGGAGGCGCTGCGCCGCGGTGTGGGCGCGCTCGGTGCGCTGACCCGTCCGTGGGAGACGGCCTCGCACGTCGTCGACGTCGCCCGCGCGGCCGCCCGCACCCTGGCTCCCGCGCCGGGTGGCAGCTCGCCGCTGCTCGCCGCCCGGGGCGGCGGCTGGCACTTCGAGGTGCTCGAGGTGCCGCTCGCCGACCTGAAGGCCGGCGCCAAGGCGGTCGGCGGCTCCGTCAACGACGGCCTGCTCGCGGCGGTGGTCGGCGGGTTCCGCCGCTACCACGAGCGGCTCGGCGCCCCGCTCGGCACGATGACGCTCGGCATCCCGATCAGCCTGCGGGCGCAGGACGACCCCCAGGGCGGCAACCGGTTCACCGGGGCGCGGCTCACCGCCGCGCTGGACGTCAGCGACCCCGCCGAGCGGATCCCGGCGGTGCGCGAGTTCGTGCTGTCGGCGCGGACGCAGGGCGGTGCCGACGCCGCGACCGAACTGCTCACCCCCGCGCTGGCCTGGCTGCCCGCTCCGGTGATCGGGGCGCTCTCCAGCTCGCTGACCAGCGCCAACGACGTCCACGTGTCGAACATGCCGGGCGTCGCCGAGCCGGTCTACATCGCCGGGTCGCACATCGTGCGCATGTATCCGTTCGGGCCGCTGCCCGGCTGCGCGGCGATGATCACGCTCATCTCGCACGAGGGACAGTGCTGCATCGGCATCAACGTCGACGCCGCCGCGGTCACCGACCCGTCCGGGCTGGTGGCCGACCTGCAGGCCGGACTGGACGAGGTGGTGGCGCTGGGCCGCTGATCCTGGCGATCAGCGCCGGCCGCGACGGCGGACCGTCGTGGCCGCGTTGAAGGCCGCGACCAGCGCCCGGTCGCCGCGGGAGCCCTGGGCCGGCAGCAGCCCGATCTGCCGGGCGAACGACGCCCCGTCGTAGTAGATCGTGTTGTGCCGGATGAGCCCGTCGGCGATCTCCAGAACGTCGACACCGCGCAGCTCGACCCGCCGGCCCGTCGGGCGGATGCCCTGGAACCTGCCGCCGCTGAAGGTTCCGGTGAGGTGCCACTGGACCGCGGCCGAGCTCTCGTCCCCCACGATCCGGTCGACGGTGAGCTCGAAGTCGGGGAACGCGGCGTACGTCTCGCGGAAGAACTCCCGGATCGCGTCCCGGCCCCGGAACTCCCCCACCGCCACGAAGTCGTCGACGTAGTCCGGCGCTCCGTGAGCGACGATGCCGTCCAGGTCCTTCGCGCTCACGGCCGCGAAGACCGCCCGGGCGATCTCGGTGGGCGTCCGGACGTCTGCTGTGGTCATGCCACTCCCCGGGACTGAGACGGAATCCGAGGAGGATAGGGCGATCGGCCGCCTCCGGGGGCGCGGCGGAGCGCGCCCGACCGACCGGGCCATCAGCGCACCGAGGACGTGCCGGAGGCGACAGGTGCCCCGTGACCCGTCGTCCGGGCGCGGGGGAGAGGGTGTCCGCCGGGCGGGTCGATTGCCCCGCGAGGGCTGGCGGAGCATCGCCTATGGGTGTAAGAAGTAGCTGAGTTGTTTATAGAAGCGACGCCGGTCGGCCCGGCGTCGCTGCCGCCATCCTCACCGTCGAGGGAGCACGTGATGCAGAGCTCCGCCAAGGCCCTGGGCCACCCGATCCACCAGCAACTCGTCGTCTTCCCGCTCGGGCTGCTCGCCACCGCCGTCGTCTTCGACGTGCTGCGCCTGATCACCGACAACGACAGCTTCGCGACCGCGAGCTACTTCATGATCGCCGCCGGGATCCTCTCCGGCCTCCTCGCGGCGGTCTTCGGACTCATCGACTACCTCGCCGTCCCCGCAGGCACCCGGGCGCGGCGCATCGGGGCGCTGCACGGCGTCGGCAACGTCGTCGTGGTCGGCCTGTTCGCGGTGAGCTGGCTGCTCCGCATGAACGAGTCCGGGCACGTCCCGACCACCCTCGCCTTCCTCCTCGGGCTCGTCGGCGCGCTCCTCGCGACGGCGACCGGCTGGCTCGGCGGTGAGCTGGTGGACCGCCTCGGCGTCGGCGTCGACCCGGACGCGAACCTGGACGCACCGGCCTCCTACGAGACCCGAATCAAGCTGAACCGACCCGGGCGCGCGACGTCCGGAACCGGAAGCTGAGCTGGGCTCGCACACCCCTGAGAACGGCCGGCGCCCCGGCCCCGCGCGAGGCGGGACCGGGGCGCCGGTCTTTCGTGCTGGCGGACTACATCAGCAGTCGCCTGTCGAGTGGGCCGCCCATGGGCGAGTGTTCCCGAGCGGCCCACTATGGGACAGCTCATGGCCTGCGATCATTGGGCAGAGAGGTGGGCGCTCAGTTGATCCTGAGCGATGCCAGGAGGCCCGCGGCGACGCTTTCCCCCGGGCCCGGCGCGAAGCTGCCGTTGATGGTGTAGACCGACGCTCCCGCCTGGACCGCCACCTGAAGAACCGTGGTGAGCTGACCGTCGACCCGTTCACCGCCGCCGTCGTAGTACTGCTGTTGCGACAGCCGGGCCACGGCGGCATCCGCGCCGGGCACGGTGATCGGGACGAACTGTTCACGCGCCCGCGCAACGGCATCCTGCAGCTGCCACTCCGGGCTGACGGCCACGAGGAGCAGCTCGTCGGCTTCCCGCCCGACCGTCGTTCCGAACATGTCTCCGTTCCAGGAGACGCAGCGGCGGTGCTCTGGGTTCTCCCTGTCCTCGAATATCGGCTCCCACGGCGGAACCGGCGTCTCGAGGGACAGGTCGCCCAAGGTCAGCCGCTGCCAGTCGGGCGGGACAGCGCTGTCGCTGGGGAGCCGCCCTAACTCGTTCCGGGAAACTGGGTTGTAAGGCAGTCCGGAGGCGCAGTCGATGTAGCCGCTACCGGGACCCCAGTTGCCGCAGGCCGCCAGCAGACTGAGCCCGACGAGCGCGGCGGCGCGCGTGGCTGCTCGCAAACGAGGACGCCGGCGCCGGCAACAGTTGGCTCTCGGTCGCGCTGACCAGCCCTCGACCATTGAGGCGAGGCGAATGCCATGCACAGAGCCACCATCGGTCGCCAGCGGGGCTCCCTCAAGGCCAACTTCGATGCGCCTCAGGCCAAGGTGTCCCTGAGCGGCCCATTTGGGGACAGAGTCGCACCACGTGGGCGGGGCGTGTCCTCTGTTTTAGGCCTCTCAGACGTGAGGATGTCGGCCATGAACTCGAGTGACGGTGGGTTTGGAGGAACCTGGCCCGACCAAGACGAGCGGAGCCGCTGGCATGAGGCCTTAGCCGGCGCGGCCCAGCGCCTGAGGGCCGAGCGCGGAGTCGATGACCCCTGGCGACTCACCGTTGGCTGGGGTGCCCTGTGGGCCGAGTACGGCGACCTGCGCCTTCGCGTCGCGGGTGAGGGTGCCGAGCCGCGAGCCCCTGACGACCTCTTCGACGAGATCGATTCCTGGGTCGCCTTCGATCGAATCGCCGGCCCTGGTCAAGTTCTCGCACGAGACCGGCAAGCGATGGCGGAGTGGAGGCAGCGGATCCCCGCCGTTCAGCAGTTCTGGGAGAGGGTCGCCCGTCGGGTATTCAGGGACGTCGAGGCGACCACGGACCTCCGCCTCCCCTGGAAGGTCGTCGTGCACGAGGACGAGCCGGACTGGTCGGCAATACACGCTGACCTCATGGACGGCGTTGACGGCGGCATCGACGCCGTCGGCGGCATCGTCCTCATGGACAAGCCCATGCCGCAACCCGGGCGGCGCCCGTTGAACTTCCCGCAGATCTGGCTGGAGACCCCGCGCACCGGACGGAGCCTCCCGGAGATGGCCGACGAGGCCGAGGCCACCGGCTACCTCGCGGACCTGGTGCAAGAGGACATCATCGAGGAAGTCCACGGCGCGTGGCCGGAATGCCCACGCCATCCGCACCCCCTCGAAGTCCACTACGCGGATTCGGCTCACCCGATGTGGAGGTGCCCGACGACGCCGGACACCACCGTCGCCATCGGAGAACTCGGGGGCCCAGGAGCCGCGTGGAGCTGAGGGGGAAGCTCCTGCCGTCACCGACGGATCACGCGGCGACAGGTCGGCCAATGCCACCAGGTGTCCCTCAGCGGCCCATTCAGGGACACCATCGACTCATGCCGAGCAGGTGGGCAGCTTGCTCTCAGCCCGTTCCTTGAATGCTGCGTTCATGGCATTGAAGGACGGGCCGTTCTTGCGGTTCAGCGAACGAGTCACCAGGGGTACGAGCAGCCCGAGAAAATGCACCTGATGCCACAGCCGCACACGCCCGTCGTCGTGGACGGTGATTGTCAACGTGTGCTCCGTGTCGAGGAGGCCGGGGAGGCCGAATCTCGCCAACCGCAACCGGAACCGGAGCCGCCGACCGCGAGTCACCTCTAGCACCCTGGGCCGCAGTGTCGGCCGTAACAGCACGTTCAGGTGCGCCAAGCGTACCGACATCCGGCCACCTGCGGCAGACGTCCCCTTGATGCCAGTGATGAACGGGTTCCATTGCGGATAGGCAGGCACATCGGTCAACACCTGCCACACGCGCTCGGGGGTGGCATGGATGTCGACGAACCACCTCATTTCGGCGGTCATCGGAACCATCTCCTGAGGTGAGCGTTCCGGGCGTACTCACCCTAGGACGCTCCACGTCGAACGGGTGTCGGTCAGCCGCCTGCCGGTGGCCCATAGGCAGCCTTCAGGACACCCGACTGAACGTTCCCCACCGCAGATGACCGAGGGGCGAGGCCCTCTCGGACCTCGCCCCTCAGGTTGGCGTCACTCTGTCAGCGATCGCCTTGCATTGTTCGCGTCAGCGCGGTGCCCTATTCGTGACAGCCGTCATCAGCTGCAGCCGCTGGTGGAGCCGCAGCCCTCGCAGACGTAGCAGCTGCCGGCCGGCCGCATCTTCGTGCCGCAGGTCATGCACAGCGGCGCGTCGGTGGCGGTTCCGGTGACCAGCTCGAGCAACTCGGCCGAGGAGTGGGCCTCCTTGACCGACTTGGGACCCTCCGGGGTGACCTTCTCCTCCACCTTGGCGGTCTCGATCGGCGCGGAGCCACGGAGCTGCTCCAGGTCGACGTCCTCCTCCTCGACCACGGCCGGGGTGGAGGCCGAGGTGCCGTAGGAGCCGGCGACCTGCGCGGCCCGCTCCTCGGCGGTGAAGATGCCGAGACCGGCCCGCTTCTCGACGGGAAGGTGGTCGAGCGCCAGGCGACGGAAGATGTAGTCCATCACCGACTGGGCGATCCGGATGTCCGGGTCGTCGGTCATGCCGGCCGGCTCGAAGCGCATGTTGGTGAACTTCTGGATGTAGGTCTCCAGCGGGACACCGTGCTGCAGCGCGAGCGAGATGCCGATCGAGAAGGCGTCCATGACACCGGCCAGGGTCGAGCCCTGCTTGCCCAGCTTGAGGAACACCTCACCGAGGCTGCCGTCCTCGTACATGCCGGCGGTCATGTAGCCCTCGGCGCCGGCGACGCTGAA
>DATHAK010000158.1:0-4030 GCA_035296685.1 Blastococcus sp. | reverse complement strand
ACCCGCGCCGTCGCCGAGCAGTACGACGACGTCGAGCTGATCGTCGCCGAGGGCACCAACGACCCGCTGGTCCAGATCCAGCAGGTAGAGACCTTCATCAACGACGGGGTCGACGCGATCGTGCTGCTGCCCTTCGACGGTGCGGCCCTGACCCCGGTCGCCATGCAGGCCATGGAGGCCGGCATCCCGGTCATCAACGTCGACCGCGAGTTCGACGCCCCGGCCGCCTCCCGCGCCACGATCCTGGGCGACAACTACGGCATGGGTGTCTCGGCCGGCGCCTACATCTGCTCGCGGCTCGAGGGCCAGGCCGACGCCGTGATCGGTGAGGTCGCGGGCATCGACTCGCTGCCGCTGACCCAGGACCGCAGCCAGGGCTTCGCCGACGCGCTGTCCGAGTGCGGCCTCGAGGTGAGCAACCGGGTCGCGGCGGAGTTCACCGTCGAGTCCGGGGAGGAGCAGATGTCGAACCTGCTCCAGGCCGCCCCGAAGCTGGACGCGGTCTGGAACCACGACGACGACCAGGGCGTCGGCGTCCTCGCCGCGATCGACAACGCCGGTCGCGACGAGTTCTTCATGGTCGGCGGCGCCGGCTCGGCCAACGCGATGCGCGAGATCCAGTCCGGGGACTCGGTCCTCGAGGCGACGGTCATCTACCCGCACACGCAGGCGGCCGACGGCATCAAGCTCGCCCGGCTCCTCGCCCAGGGCAAGAACCTGTCCGACCTGACCTCGCAGGGTGTCCCGCGGCGCATCGTGCTCGACGCACCCGTCGTCACCAAGGACAACGTCGACGACTTCATCGACAACGCGTTCGAGTCCTGATCCGCAGCGGAGCGGCCGGGGAGGGATCTCCTCCCCGGCCGCGCCGCTCGACCCCGGAGAACCCCTCATGCCTCCCACCCTCGGTGTCGGTCTGATCGGCTACGCGTTCATGGGCGCGGCCCACTCGCAGGCCTGGCGCACCGCCCCCCACTTCTTCGACCTCCCGCTGCACCCCGAGCTGACCGTGCTGGCCGGCCGCAACCCCGCCGCGGTGGCGACGGCCGCCGAGCGGCTGGGCTGGCGGAGCACCGAGACCGACTGGCACCGCGTCATCGAGCGGGACGACGTCGCGCTCGTCGACGTGTGCACCCCGGGCGACACCCACGCCGAGATCGCCATCGCGGCGCTGGAAGCCGGCAAGCACGTGCTCTGCGAGAAGCCGCTGGCCAACACCGTCGCCGAGGCCGAGGCGATGGCCGAGGCCGCCGCCCGCGCCGCCGGCAAGGGCGTGCGCTCGATGGTCGGCTTCACCTACCGCCGGGTGCCGGCCATCGGCCTGGCCCGCAAGCTCGTCGCCGACGGGCGGCTCGGCGACATCCGGCACGTGCGCGCCCAGTACCTGCAGGACTGGATCGCCGACCCGGCCGCACCCATGTCGTGGCGGCTGGAGAAGGACAAGGCCGGCTCGGGCGCCCTGGGCGACATCGGCGCGCACATCGTCGACCTCACGCAGTACATCACCGGCCAGCGGCTGACCGGGGTGAGTGCGCTGCTGGAGACCTTCGTCAAGGAGCGCCCCCTGCCGACCGAGACCGGCAAGCTCGGCGGGGTCGGCGGTGCCGAGACGGGCACCGTCACCGTCGACGACGCCGCGATCTTCCTCGGCCGGTTCGACGGGGGTGCGCTGGCGTCGTTCGAGGCGACGCGGTTCGCCCTCGGCCGCAAGAACGGCATCCGGATCGAGATCAACGGTTCCGCGGGCAGCCTCGCCTTCGACTTCGAGGACATGAACGTCCTGCAGTTCTTCGACGGCACCGAGCCCGCCGAGATCGCCGGCTTCCGCCGGATCCTGGTCACCGAGCCCGAGCACCCCTACGTCGCCGCCTGGTGGCCGGCCGGCCACGGCCTGGGCTACGAGCACGGCTTCACCCACCAGGTCGTCGACCTGGTGACCGCCATCGCCAAGGGCGAGGACCCGACGCCGTCCTTCGCCGACGGCCTGCAGGTCCAGCGGGTGCTCGACGCCGTCGAGCGCAGCGCGGGCAACAACAGCACCTGGACGGAGATCCCCGCGTGAACCTCACCCCCACCAAGGACGACAAGTTCAGCTTCGGCCTCTGGACGGTCGGCTGGCAGGGCGTCGACGTCTTCGGCGGCGCCGTCCGCCCCCGGCTGGACCCCGTCGAGACGGTGCACCGGCTGGCCGAGCTAGGCGCGGCGGCCCTCACCTTCCACGACGACGACCTGGTGCCCGACGACGCCACCCGCGACAAGGAGCTGGCCCGCTTCACCGAGGCGCTGGCCGAGACCGGGCTGGGCGTCGAGATGGCGACGACCAACCTGTTCAGCCACGCCGTCTTCAAGGACGGCGGCCTGACCGCCAACGACCGCGACGTCCGCCGCTACGCGCTGGCCAAGGTGCTGCGCAACGTCGACCTCGCCGCCGAGCTGGGCGCGAAGACCTACGTCCTGTGGGGCGGCCGCGAGGGCGCGGAGTCCGGCGGCAGCAAGGACGTGCACGCCGCGCTCGACCGCTACAAGGAGTCGATGGACCTGCTCTGCGGCTACGTCCGCGACAAGGGCTACGACATCCGGTTCGCCCTCGAGCCCAAGCCCAACGAGCCGCGCGGCGACATCCTGCTGCCGACCATCGGGCACGCGATCGCCTTCATCAACGACCTGGAGGAGCCCGACCGGGTCGGCCTCAACCCCGAGGTCGGGCACGAGGAGATGGCCGGGCTGAACTATGCCCAGGGCATCGCCCAGGCGATGTGGCACGGCAAGCTGTTCCACATCGACCTCAACGGCCAGCACGGCCCGCGCTTCGACCAGGACCTGCGGTTCGGCGCCGGCAACCTGCGGGGGGCGTTCTGGACCGTCGACGTCCTGGAGGGCGCCGGCACGAGCCCCGGCTACGACGGCTACGTGCACTTCGACTACAAGCCGCCGCGCAGCGAGGACGTCGAGGACGTGTGGGAGACCGCGCGTGCCTGCATGCGCAACTACCTGATCCTGCGGGAGAAGGTGCGGGCCTTCCGCGCCGACCCCGAGGTGACCGAGGCGCTCGCCGCGGCCCGGGTCGACCAGCTCGCCGTGCCCACCCTGGGCGAGGGCGAGACCCTCGACGCGCTGCGCGCCGAGAACCACGACCCCGAGGCGATGGCCCAGCGCGGCATGCACTTCGAGCGCCTCGACCAGCTGGCCATGGAGCACCTGCTCGGCGTCCGCTGAGCCCCGACCACCACCGGACTTTGGGCGCCCAAAGTCCGTCCGACCGAGGAGCTGCGATGCCCCGTCCGATCACCCTGTTCACCGGCCAGTGGGCCGACCTGCCGTTCGAGGAGGTGGCCCGGCTCGCCTCCGAGTGGGGCTACGACGGCCTGGAGATCGCCTGCTGGGGCGACCACCTCGACGTCGAGCGCGCCGCGAACGACGACTCCTACGTGCAGGAGCGCCTCGCCCTGCTCGACAAGTACGGCCTGAAGCTCTTCGCCATCTCCAACCACCTCAACGGCCAGGCCGTCTGCGACGACCCGATCGACGAGCGGCACCGCGACATCGTGAACAAGCGGGTCTGGGGCGACGGCGACCCGGAGGGCGTGCGCCAGCGCGCCGCCGAGGAGATGAAGCTGACCGCCCGGGCGGCGCGCAAGCTCGGTGTCGACGTCGTGGTCGGGTTCACCGGGAGCAAGATCTGGAAGACCGTGGCGATGTTCCCGCCGGCGTCCGAGGCGATGATCGAGGACGGGTACGCGGACTTCGCCGCCCGCTGGAACCCGATCCTGGACGTCTTCGACGAGGTCGGCGTCAAGTTCGCGCACGAGGTGCACCCGTCGGAGATCGCCTACGACTACTGGACGACGGTCCGCACGATGGAGGCGATCGGGCACCGGGAGGCCTTCGGGCTCAACTGGGACCCCAGCCACTTCGTCTGGCAGGACCTCGACCCGGTGAGCTTCCTCTGGGACTTCAAGGACCGGATCTACCACGTCGACTGCAAGGACGCGAAGAAGCAGGTCGGCAACGGGCGCAACGGCCGGATGGG
>DATHAK010000157.1:0-5546 GCA_035296685.1 Blastococcus sp. | reverse complement strand
AGGCGATGACCTACATGCTGCAGCCCGACGCCCCCCGCGGCGGGCCGCATCTGCAGCACTGGATCGAGATGATCGAGGCCTTCGGAACGGGCCGGTGATGACGCGGGTGGCCATCGTCGGCACCGGCTTCGGCGGGCTCGCCGCGGCGGTGCGGCTGCGGCAGGCCGGCATCGACGACGTCGACCTCTTCGAGAAGAGCACGGACGTCGGTGGGGTGTGGCGCGAGAACACCTACCCCGGCGCGGCCTGCGACGTCGCCTCCCACCTGTACTCGCTGTCGTTCACCCCGAGGGCCGACTGGTCGCGGCGGTTCGCCCCGCAGGAGGAGATCCACCAGTACCTGCGCGACCTCGCCCGCGACTTCGGGCTGCTGCCGCTGATCCGCTTCTCGACCGAGGTCCTGGGCGCGACCTTCGACGAGGACGCCGCGGTGTGGCGGCTGACGCTCAGCGGGAAAGGGGAGCACGAGGCCGACGTCCTGGTGGCAGCGACCGGGCAGCTGAGCCGGCCGAGCCGCCCCGCCCTCCCCGGCCTCGACCGGTTCTAGGGCACCGTCTTCCACTCCGCGGAATGGAACCACGACCACGACCTCACCGGGGAGCGGGTCGCCGTCGTCGGAACCGGGGCCAGCGCCATCCAGTTCGTTCCCGAGATCGCACCGCGCACCGCCCGGCTGACGGTGTTCCAGCGGTCGGCCCCCTACGTGCTGCCCAAGCCCGACGGCCCCTACGGCGCCCGCGCCCGGCGGGCCTATGCCCGCGTGCCGGGCCTGCTGCGGCTGAGCCGGGAGCGCATCTACCTCACCAACGAGCTGCGCAGCCTCGCGTTCAACACCGAGCCGCGGCTGCTCGCCGGCCACCGCGCGAGGTTTTCCCGGCACCTGCGCGGGGTGGTTCCCGAACCCGCGCTGCGGAGGAAACTGACGCCCACCGATCCCATGGGCTGCAAGCGCATCCTGATGTCCAAGACTGGTACTCCGCGCTCCAGCTGCCGCAGGTCGAGGTCGTCCCCGAGCGCGTCTCCGAGGTGCGGGAGCGCTCGATCGCCACCGCCGACGGCACGGAGCGCGAGGTCGACACGATCGTGCTCGGTACGGGATTCGCCGCCACCGAGTTCCTGATGCCGATGCGGGTCACCGGCCGTGGGGGCCGTGACCTGCACCAGCAGTGGAAGGACGGCGCCAGCGCCTACCTGGGCACCGTCGTCCCGGGCTTCCCCAATCTGTTCGTGCTCTACGGGCCCAACACCAATCTGGGGCACAACTCGATCCTGGTCATGCTCGAGGCGCAGGTCGGGTGGGTCGTGCAGGCGGTGCGGGCGCTGGACGAGGGCCGTGCGCGGTGGCTCGAGGTGCGGCGGGACGTGGCCGAGGCGTTCGACGCGTGGGTGCAGGAGCGGGTCGGGCACACGGTCTTCGCCGGCGGGTGCCGCAGCTGGTACCTGACCGAGAGCGGCCGCAACACCCAGAACTGGCCGGCCTCCACGCTCACCTTCCGGCGCCGGCTGCGGCGGTTCCGGCTGGAGGAGTTCGAGCCGGCCCCGGAGCCCGCCGTGTCCGGGGGCGCGCGTAGCTGAGCCGGCGGACGACGCGGACCGGTGACGGCAGGCGCCGGCGAACCTATCGTCATCGCATGGTGCGCCTCGCCGGCGAGGCGCGGGTCGTCGCGGAGGCCCGCGCACTGTTCGCCGCCTCCTCGTGGCGCCAGTGCGTCGAGCGGCTGACCGCCGCCGACGCGGAGGAGCCCCTGGACGGCGAGGGTCTGCTGCTGCTGGGCCAGGCGGCCTATCTGATCGGTGAGGACCAGCGGTCGGCCACCGCGTTCGGCCGGGCCTACCACCGGTTCCTCGACGCCGGGAACGTCCGGGCGGCCACCCGCAGCGCGGCGTGGGCCTCCCTGACGCTCGAGAACGCCCGCGAGCCGGTGCGCTCGCGGGCCTGGGCCGCGCGCGCGGAGCAGCTGGTCGAGGAGCACCGGCTCGGCGGGGCGGAGGCCGCGTGGATGGTGGCCTACCGGGCGCACGACCAGTTCGCCGATCAGCGCCTCGATGAGGCGCTGTCGACCGCCCGCGACGGCGAGCGGCTCGGACTGGCGGCCGGCGACCCCGACGCGGTGGTGTTGTCGCGGCTCACGGTCGCCTTCGTCCACCTGGTCCGCGGGGAGCGCCCGGAGGCGGTCCGCGTGCTCGACGAGGTCATGCTCGCGGTCTCCTCGGACGAGACCTCGCCGGTCGTCGTCGGCATGACCTACTGCATCTCGGTCGCCGCCTGCGTCCGCCTGCGGGACGTCGTTCGGGCGCGGGCCTGGACGGCCACCCTGGACCGCTGGTGCGCGGCACGCCCCGACCTGGTCGCGTACCGGGGGACCTGCCTGGTGCACCGGGCGCAGATGTCCGCGCTCGGCGGCGACTGGGCGCTGGCGCTCGGCGAGGCGGCCACCGCCCAGAGCCTGCTCGAAGGAACGGCCGCCGGTCTGGCCGCGTACCAGCTCGGTGAGCTGCACCGGCTGATGGGTGACGACGCCGACGCGGAGGACGCCTACCGGCGGGCGAACGCGCTGGGTGTGCAGCCCGAGCCCGGGCTGTCGCTGCTGCGGACGGCCCAGGGGCGTCCCGAGGTGGCCGCACGGACCCTGCGCCGCCTCTGCGCCGAGCCGCGTCCGCCGGAGGACCGGGCGGAGCTGCTCGCCGCACGGGCGGAGGCGGAACTGGCGGTGGGTGACGTCGATTCAGCCCTCGTCACCGCCGGGGAGCTGTCGGACATCGCCGGCGCCCTGACGACGCCGTTGCTGTGCGGGCTGGCCGACCAGGCGCAGGGGGCGGTGCTGCTCGCCGCCGACCGGCCCGACGAGGCACTGCGGGCGGTGCAGCGCGCCCAGGCCCGCTGGGGCGAACTGGACATGCCGCACGCGTGCGCGCAGTCGCGGGTGCTGGCCGGACGGTGCCTCCGGGTGCTCGGTGACGACGAGTCGGCCGCCCTCGAGTTCGAGGCCGCCCGAGAGTGCTTCGAGCGACTGGGTGCCGCGCCGGACCTGTCCCGCGTCGACGGACCGACCGGCGCCGGTCGTCCGGCGCTCGAAACGCCGGGTGGTCTCACCGACCGGGAGATCGAGGTGGTGCGGCTGGTCGCGGCCGGCCACACCAACCGGGCGATCGCGGGTCTGCTGTTCCTGAGCGAGAAGACCGTCGCCCGGCATCTCGCCAACGTGTACGCCAAGCTCGACGTCCCCTCGCGGGCCGCGGCGACCGCCTACGCCTACGACCACGGGCTCGTCTGAGAATGGACCCGCTGCCCCCCACCGCTCGCAGGCTCGCGGCGGGCCCCTGCAGGGGGCCATGCACAGTTCTGCCCACGGCCCCGTGCGCCGGATGCGCCGTTCGGCCGATGAGGAGGCACCTCCGCCGCTCCTAGCGTCGCTGCACCAGCATCGCCGAGGAGGGCACATGACCATCACCGAGCGTTCCGACAGCACGCAGCAGCAGCAGGAACCCGAACGCCTCGCCACGGTGGTGATCGGCGCCGGGCAGACGGGGCTGGCCACCGCGTACTTCCTCGGCCGGGCCGGCGTCCCCTGCGTCGTCCTCGACGAGCACCAGCGCGTCGGCGACCAGTGGCGGCACCGGTACGACTCCCTGCTGCTGAACACCCCCGCCCAGTACGACGGGCTCCCGGGCCTTCCCTTCCCCGCTCCCCGGGGCAGCTTCCCCACCGGCGCCGAGATGGGCGACCACCTGGAGCGCTACGTGGCGACGATGGGCCTGACCGTCCGGTGCGGCGTCGGGGTGCGTGCCGTCGAGCGGCGACCGGACGGCCGCTACCTGCTCACGACGACGTCCGGCGACCTCCTCGCCGACGACGTCGTCGTCGCCTGCGGCGCCGAGACGACGCCGCGGGTGCCCGCCTTCGCCGCCGAGCTCGACCCCGGCATCCGGCAGCTGCACTCGTCGGGCTACCACGGCCCCGCCCAGCTGCTGCCCGGGCCGGTGCTGGTGGTCGGCGGCGGCCAGTCCGGTGCCGACATCGCGCTGGAGATCGTGCGGTCGGGGCACGAGACCTGGCTGTCGGGCCGGGCGATGCCCGAGGTGCCGGTGCCCTTCGGCTCCCGGCGGATGCGGATGGGCCTTCCCGTGCTGTGGTTCATGGCCAACCACGTCCTCACCGTCCGCACCCCCATGGGCCGCCGCATGCAGCCGGCGGTCCGGCAGGGCGGTGCGCCCCTCCTGCGGGTGCGCCGGGCGGATCTCGCCGCGGCCGGCGTGCACCTCACCGAGGAGCGCACGGTGGGGGTGGACGACGGGCGGCCGGTGCTGGCCGACGGCACGGTCCTCGACGTCGCCAACGTGGTCTGGTGCACCGGGTTCCGGCAGGACTTCGGGCTGGTGCAGCCCGACGTCACCGGCGAGGACGGGTACCCGCGCGGCGCGGGCGGCATCGTCGAGGACCTGCCCGGGCTGTACTACGTCGGCCTGCTGTTCCAGACCGCGTTCTCGTCGATGCTGATCGGTGGTGCGGGCCGGGACGCGAGGCGGGTCGCCGCTCACATCGCCGCCCGCGCCCGCCGCTGACGCGGGTACCGGCGCCGCCGGACAGCGAAGGGCCCCGGTCGCACGACCGGGGCCCTTCCCGCGTGGGGTGAGTGACGGGGCTCGAACCCGCGACACCCAGGATCACAACCTGGTGCTCTACCAACTGAGCTACACCCACCACGTCCCGGCCGAGCGCGAGCGCCGATCGGGGAACGCCGCAACGATACCGGAGGCGCTCGCGCGCCCGGCTGCGCGGGGAGCGTCGTCCCTCAGGCGGCCGGAATCGTCGTGGAGATGTCCGGTACCGGGACAACGCCGGCGGCGGCAGGCATCAGGCATCAGGCGGTGCCGGCCGCGTCCTCCTCCGGGTTCGCGTCGCCCGCTGCCAGCAGGGCCGCGAACGAACCGACCACCTCGTCGGCAGCGGCCTTCGCCTGCTCGCCGCTGGGCCCCGGCGCCGGCACGAACAGGGTGCGCCGGTAGTAGGCGAGCTCGCGGACCGACTCGATGATGTCGGCCAGCGCGCGGTGGGCCAGCCCCTTCTGCGGCTGGGCGAAGTAGACGCGGGGGAACCAGCGCCGGGCCAGCTCCTTGACCGAGGAGACGTCGACCATCCGGTAGTGCAGGTGGTCGTCGAGCTCCGGCATGTCGCGGGTGAGGAAGCCGCGGTCGGTACCGATGGAGTTGCCGCACAACGGGGCCGAGCGGCGGTCGGGGACGAACCGCTTGATGTAGGCCAGCAGCTGCTGCTCGGCCTCGGCCACGGTGAGGGTGGCTGCGCGTACCGCGTCGGTGAGGCCCGACTTCGCGTGCATCTCGGAGACGACCTCGTTCATGCCGTCGAGGTCGGCGTCGTCGGCGGAGATGATCAGGTCCAGGCCGGGGTCGAGCACGTTGAGCTCGGAGTCGGTCACGACGACGGCGACCTCGATCAGCTTGTCCTTGACGATGTCGAGCCCGGTCATCTCGCAGTCGATCCAGACCAGGTGCCCTGCGCTCTCTGCCACGTCGCCCGACAGTAC
>DATHAK010000156.1:0-8846 GCA_035296685.1 Blastococcus sp. | reverse complement strand
GCGTGCACGAGCAGCAGCCGCCGGTCCGAGTCCAGGGCACGCATGACCGTCTCGGCCTCGGGCTGCGTCTGCTCCAGGACGGCCTCGGCCTCCTGGAGCACCGCGTCCTCGACCGACGACGGCGGCCGGCCGGTGGCGCCGGGGCCGTCCGCGGTCGGCCCTTCCGGGGTCGTCGTCATGAGTCCGGACCCTACCTACTGCGCCCGACTGGGTAGGTTCGCCGGGTGCCCGGACAGGAGACGTTCCCCCATGCCAGTGCCCGGACCCAGCAGTTCACCCGTGGCGGCCCCCGGTCCCTGCAGCTCGACCCCACCGGGGCCCGGCTGCTCTTCGTCCGTTCCGGTGCCGGCGACGACCCGGTCGGCTCGCTGTGGGTCCTCGACACCGCCAGCGGGGAGGAAACCCTGGTCGCGGACCCGCGGGCGCTGATCGGCGACGGCGACGAGGACCTCTCGGACGAGGAGCGCTCCCGCCGCGAGCGGTCGCGGGAGGCGGCTGCCGGTGTCGTCGGCTACGCGACGGACGAGTCCGGCGGCGTCGTCGCCTTCGCGCTGTCCAGCCGGCTGTGGCTCGCCGACCTCCGCGGGCCGGAGCCCGTGGTCCGTGAGCTCCCCGCGCAGAGACCGGTCGTAGACCCCCGGCCGGACCCCACGGGCCGATGGGTGGCCTACGCGGCCGCCGGCGCGCTGCACGTCGTCGACATCGACGGGACGGACCACCGGACCCTGGTCGCACCGGACCGGCCCACGGTGCACTGGGGGGTCGCCGAGTTCGTGGCCGCCGAGGAGATGGGCCGCTACCGCGGGTTCTGGTGGGCCCCCGACGGTTCCGCGCTGCTGGTGGCCCGGGTCGACGACGCACCGGTGCAGCGGTGGCACGTGGCCGACCCGGCGCACCCGGAGCGCCCGTCGGCCGAGCTCGCCTATCCCGCGGCCGGCACGCACAACGCCGATGTCACGGTGCGCCTCGTGCCGGTCGACGGCTCGCCGGGCCACGAGGTCGCCTGGGACCGAGCGGCTCGGCCCTACCTGGTCGCGGTGCACTGGTCCGGCGCCGGCGCCCTGCTGCACGTCATGTCCCGCGACCAGCGGGACTCCGACGTGCTCGAGGTCGAGCCCGCGACCGGCGCGACGCGGGTGCGGCACAGCGAGCACGACGACGTGTGGCTGGACGTCGTCGACGGCGTGCCGGCCCTGCTGCCGGACGGCCGGCTCGTCACCACGGCGGAGCGCGACCTGGCGCGACGGCTGGTCGTCGACGGGACCGCGGTCACGGGCCCCGAGGTGCAGGTGTCCCACGTCGTCTCGGTGGGGGCCGACGGCGTGGTCGTCGCCGGCAGCGACGACCCGGTCGAGAGCCACCTGTGGCTGGTCGAGCCCGACCTGACGGTGCGCCGGCTCACCGAGGCGGGCGGCTTCCACACGGGGCTGCTGTCGGGCGGCAGCCTGGCCGTGACCAGTCGCTGGCTGGACACGCCCGGCACGACCGTCACGGTCCGCCGCGAGAACGCCCAGAAGGTGCGCCTGCGGTCGTACGCCGAGGAGCCGCCGCTCCGGGCCGAGGTGCGCATGCTGGCGGTCGGCGAGCACGACCTGCGGGTCGGGCTGCTCCTCCCCCGCGACCACGTGCCGGGGACCCGGCTGCCGGTGCTGCTCGACCCCTACGGGGGGCCGCACCACCAGGAGGTGATCGCGGTCCACGACATGTGGCTCGAGCCGCAGTGGTGGGCCGACCAGGGCTTCGCGGTCGTCGTCGCCGACGGTCGCGGCACCGGCTCGCGAGGCTCGGAGTGGGACCGCTGCGTGCGCGACGTCATCTCCGACGTCGTGCTCGAGGACCAGGTGACCGCGCTGACCGAGGTCGCCGCGCTCGAACCCGACCTCGACACCTCACGGGTGGCGATCCGCGGCTGGTCCTTCGGCGGCTACCTCGCGGCCCTGGCCGTGCTGCGCCGGCCGGACGTCTTCCACGCGGCGGTCGCGGGTGCGCCGGTGACGGACTGGGCGCTCTACGACACCTTCTACACCGAGCGCTACCTCGGGCTCCCGGCCGAGGCGCCGGAGGCCTACGAGCGCACGTCGTTGCTCCGGGACGCGCACCGGCTGGAGCGACCGCTGCTGCTCGTGCACGGGCTGGCCGACGACAACGTCGTGGCCGCCCACACGCTGCGGCTCTCCAGCGCACTGCTGGCGGCCGGGCGCCCCCATGACGTGCTTCCGCTGTCCGGCGTCACGCACATGACGTCGCAGCCGGTGGTGGCGGAGAACCTCCTGCTGCTGCAGCTCGACTGGATCCGCCGGGCGCTGGCCAGGGTGCGACTCGTGTGACCCGACCGGTCACACCGGGATGAGGTGCTTCTCCTCCGGGAAGTGGCACGCGCCGTAGTGCCCGGGAGCGAGCTCGCGCAGCAGCGGGATCTCGTCGGCGCAGCGCTGCTGCGCCTTGGGGCACCGGGTGCGGAACACGCAGCCCGACGGCGGGTTGATCGGGCTGGGCAGGTCGCCCTTGAGCAGGATCCGCTCGCGGCTGCGCTCCGCCTTGGGGTCGGGCAGCGGCACGGCCGACGTGAGCGCGTGGGTGTAGGGGTGACGCGGCGAGCTGTAGATCTTCTCCGCGTCGGCGATCTCCATGATCCGGCCGAGGTACATGACCGCGATCCGGTCGGAGATGTGCCGGACGACGGAGAGGTCGTGCGCGATGAAGACGTACGCCAGCCGGAACTCGTCCTGCAGGTCCTCCAGGAGGTTGACCACCTGCGCCTGGATGGACACGTCGAGAGCCGACACCGGCTCGTCGCACACGATGAGCTTGGGCCGCAGTGCGATGGCTCGCGCGATGCCGATGCGCTGCCGCTGCCCGCCGGAGAACTCGTTGGGGTAGCGGTTGAAGTGCTCGGGGTTGAGGCCGACGCGGGCCATCAGGTCCTGGACCTCGGCCTGGACGCCGCGAGCGGGCTTGACGCCCTGCACCTTGAACGGCGCGGAGATGATGCCGCCCACCGTGTGCCTCGGGTTCAGGGAGGAGTACGGGTCCTGAAAGATCATCTGCATCTCGCGACGCAGGGGGACCATCGCCCGACGGTCCAGGTTCGTGATGTCCCGGCCCTCGAACTCGATCGTGCCGCCGGTGGGGTCGAGCAGCTTCATGATCGTGCGACCGGCCGTCGACTTGCCGCAGCCGGACTCGCCGACGATGCCCAGGGTCTCGCCGGGCACGATGTCGAAGGAGATCTCCTCGACCGCGCGGACGTCGCCGACCTTGCGCTTGAGGACGCCGCCGCCGGTGATCGGGAAGTACTTCTGCACCCGGTCGACCCGGAGCAGGGCTTCCTCGCGGCGCAGCACCTGGTTGGTGCCGCTCTCGTCCACGACCGTCACTTGTCCTCCATCCCGGTGGTGGCCCTCGCGTCGGGCGCCGCCTCGACCTGCGCCCCCAGGCGCTCGATGGCGATCTCGCGGCGCTGAGCGGGCTCGATGTGGCAGCGCACGGCGTGGTCGGGGCTCACCGGCAGCAGGTCGGGCCGCTCGGTGTCGCACCGGTCGCCCGGGACCAGCTCGTGGTACGGGCAGCGGGGCCGGAACACGCAGCCCTTGGGCAGCCTGATCAGCGAGGGCGGCTGGCCGGGGATCGGCTCCAGCCGCTCCGAGCGGTTGACGTCCATCCGCGGCACCGACCCGAGCAGCCCCCAGGTGTAGGGCATCTCCGGCCGGTAGTAGATGTCGTCGATCCCGCCGCGCTCGACGATCCGGCCGCCGTACATCACGACGACGTCGTCGGCCATGTCGGCCACGACGCCCAGGTCGTGAGTGATGAGCACGATGGCGGTGCCGAACTCCTTCTGCAGGTCGCGCAGGAGGTCGAGGATCTGCGCCTGCACGGTCACGTCCAGAGCGGTGGTCGGCTCGTCGGCGATGAGCAGCTCGGGGTCGTTGAGCAGGGCCATCGCGATCATGACGCGCTGGCGCATGCCGCCGGAGAGGTTGTGCGGGTAGTCGTTGACCCGGCGCTCGGGGCTGGGTATCCCGACCCGGGCGAGCATCTCGGTCGACTGCTTGAGCGCCGCCGCCTTGGACACGTCCTGGTGGACCCGGATCGCCTCGGTGAGCTGCTTGCCGATCGAGTAGAACGGGTGCAGGGACGACAGCGGGTCCTGGAAGATCATCGCCATCCGCTTGCCGCGGAGCGACCGGACCTGCTCCGGCCTGGCCGAGACCAGCTCCTCGCCGTCGAGGCGGACCTCGCCGGTCATCGTGGCGGTCTTGCGGTTGACCAGGCCCATGATCGCCTGCGAGGTCACCGACTTGCCGGAGCCGGACTCGCCGACGATCGCGAGCGTCTTGCCCTTCTGCACGGAGAAGGAGACGCCGTCGACGGCGCTGACGACGCCGTCCTCGGTGGGGAACTGCACCCGCAGGTCCTCGACCTTGAGGAACGGGTCGGTGCCCCGATCGGCGACGGACTCCGCGGTGGTCGTGGCAGCGGCGCTCACGCGAGCCTCACCCTCGGGTCGATGACGGCGTAGAGGATGTCGACCACGAGGTTGGCGACGATGACGAAGGCGGAGGCGACCAGCACGGTGGCGGTGATCACCGGCAGGTCGGCGTCGAGGACCGAGTCGATGGACAGCTGCCCGAGCCCGGGCAGGTTGAACACGCTCTCGGTGATCACCGCGCCGCCCAGCAGCCCGGCCAGGTCCAGCCCGGCCGCGGTCACGATCGGGGTCAGCCCGGCGCGCAGCCCGTGCTTGCCGATCACGGTGCGCTCGGCCAGCCCCTTGGCCCGGGCGGTGCGGATGTAGTCCTCGCCCAGGGTCTCCAGCATCTGGTTGCGGGTCAGCCGGGCGTAGAACGCGGCGTACAGGCAGGCCAGCGCGGTCCAGGGCAGGATGAACACCTGGAACCAGCCGACCGGGTCGGTGAACACCATCCCCGGTTCGTAGTTGACGAACGGGATCAGCTCCAGCTGCAGCTGGACGAAGAAGATCAGCAACAGGGCGATGAAGAACGACGGGAACGAGTACCCGATCAGCGCCACCCCCATGATCGAGCGGTCCTGCCACCTGCCCCGCTTGAGCGCGGCGATCACCCCGACCGAGACCCCGACCACGATCCAGATGATGAACGCGCCCATCGCCAGC
This sequence comes from Blastococcus sp., assembly GCA_035296685.1. Lineage (GTDB taxonomy): Bacteria > Actinomycetota > Actinomycetes > Mycobacteriales > Geodermatophilaceae > Blastococcus_B. Next base: position 3,709 of record DATHAK010000156.1, on the reverse strand, counting down.
TGCGCGGTCACCGGCAGCCGGTCCACGATCAGGTCGGTCACCTCCTCCTGCTTGCGGAAGGAGTAGCCCAGGCACGGCGCGTTGCACTCGAAGGTCGCCGTCCCCGACCCGTAGGTCCGCCCGGCGAAGATCCCCTTCGCGAAGTCGACGTACTGCTCGTAGAGCGGCTTGTCCAGACCCAGCCGGTGCCGGTTGGCCTCGATCACCTGCGGCGTGCACGCCTTCCCGCAGGTCAACCGGGCCGGGTCCGCCGGCAACGCGTTGAACAACAAGAACGTGATCATGCTCAACGCGATCAGCATCAACACCATCGCGATCAGCCGACGGACGATGTAGGCGCCCACTGGTGTCTCCCTGCCTCGACCCCGGAGGCCGCATCAGGCATGCCTGACCCGCGGCCGCTGCTCCGACGATAGAACTGCCACACGGTCCGGCGCACCGGGGGTGGGTCTCCCCACACCCCGGTGCGCCGATTGTGGCCGATTTACGGCCTGGCTATGACCTGAACGTGGTCTGTCACTGCTCCACGTACATGTCGGCGTACGGCCACGACGTGAACGGTGCCCAGAAGTAGACGTTGCCGTTCTCGCCGGACGCCGACTTCACCTTGGAGCCTGCGATGCCCTGCGAGCGGCCGTCCCGGACCGGGATGGCCCACGCGTTGGCCATCGCCTCCTTGTTGAGCTCCTTCCACTGCTCGGACTGCGCCGCGCGGTCGACGTTCTCCTTGGCCTCCTGCACCTTGGCGCTGAACTCCTTGTCGTCGACCTGGGAGAGGTTGAAGCCGCCGGCCGGGGTGAACAGCTCCGGGATGATCGTCGAGGCGTTCGGCCAGTCGGGGCCCCAACCCGACCACATGAGCTCGCCGGCCTTCTCCGGGTCGAAGACGATCGAGTAGTACTGACCGACCTCGATGCCGTTCGGCTTCACCTTGATGCCGGCCCTCTCGAGCGAGGAGACCACGACCGCGGCCTCCTTCTCACGGGTCGGGGTGATGCCGTAGTCGTACTGGATCTCCGGCATCGGCTCGCCGGACTCCTCGATCAGCTGCTTGGCGTACTCCGGGTCACCCGAGTCCGGGATCTCCTGGCCGAGCAGATCGGTCCACAGGCCCGACTCGGCGTAGTCGGCCGGCAGGTTGGGCTTGATCACACCGTCGGAGATCTCGCCGGCGAACTTGCCACCGTCGACCTGGATGATCTGCGCCCGGTCCAGCGCCGCTTGCAGCGCCTGGCGGTGCTTGAGGTTCGGGACCTTGTTGACGTTGACCGCGAGGTAGTACGAGTAGGCGTCGAAGACGTCCACCCGACGGTCCTTGAGACGGTCGTCGTTGAACACCGCCGCGAGGTTCGCCGGCTGGATCGCGTCACGCGAGACGGCCTGCTGGTCCTCGCCGGAGTCGCGGATGATCCGCTGGTCGATGACCGAGGAGTCCACGCCGAACTTCATGACGATCTTGTCCGGGTACGCGGGACGGGTCGGGTCCGACTCCGGGTCCCAGTTCTCGTTGCGCACCAGCACCAGCTGGTTGCCGACGGTGTTCTCCTGGATCTTGTAGGGACCCGAGGAGACCGGCTTCTGGTCGTACTTCTCACCGGTGTCCGCGGCCTTGGGGACCGGGGAGAACGACAGCAGCGTCGTGGTGAAGTTGAAGTCCGGGACCGGGTTCGCCAGGTTGAAGGTGATCTCGTTGCCCTCGCAGACCACCGCCTTGTCGAAGGCCGCCGTGTCGTTGCCCTTGGTGATGTACGGGCCCTTGTAGACCGAGGCACCGTCCTTGTCCTTCGGGACGTCGAGGTAGGCGACCGGGTACTGCGGGCCGTCGACGATCACATCAGTCGCGAACACGCGCGAGACGCCGTACTTGACGTCCTCACAGGTGACCGGTGAGCCGTCCTCGAACTTCACACCGTCACGCAGGGTGAACGACCACGAGGTGGCGTCCTCGTTCGGCGTACCGGTGTCGGTCGCCAGGTCACCGACGATCTCGTTCGCGGTCTTGTCGTCCGGACTCTGCTTGTACACGGTCAATGCCCGGTTGAGATACGCCCCGGTGAACGCCAGGTCCTCACCGGTGTAGTTCCGCTGCGGGTCCAGGTGCTGGATCTGGTCTGCGAGCGTGAGGAAGGTCAGGGTGCCGCCCTTGACCGGCTCACCACCGCTGCCCCCGCCACTGCCGCCGTCGCCTTCTGCGTCGTCGCCGCCCCCGCCGCAGGCGGCGAGCACCATCGCCGCTGCGGCCGCCAGGGCCGCGGCACGGAGGCCGATGCTGGCCTTGCCCATGTGTCTCCTTCTGGTCTGGGCCGGGAGCTCTCCCGGTCCGTCGTCGCCGCCGGGGACTGGTCCCGCGGCGATCCCCGGCAGGAGCCGGGGAAGTCTGGGTTGTTGCCGGGTCGTCACATCCGCCCGGCACGTGGGTCGAGCGCGTCGCGCACGGCGTCACCGAGCAGGTTGAAGCTCAGGACGACGATGAAGAGGTAGGTGCCGGGGATGAAGAGGTATCCGGGGAGCACCGTGAAGTAGCGGACCGACTCGGCGAGCATGGCGCCCCAGGACGGAGTCGGGGGCACCAGTCCGACGCCGAGGAAGGACAGCGCCGCCTCGGCCGCGACGTAGGTCGGGAGCAGGATCGTCGCGTAGACCAGGATCGGGGCCCACAGGTTGGGCAGGATCTCCTTGAAGAGGATCCGCCGGGTGCCGGCGCCCATCGAGATCGCCGACTCGACGAACTCGCGCTCGCGCAGGCTGAGAACCTGACCGCGGACGATACGCGCGAGGTAGGGCCAGCCGAAGACGCTCAGCACCAGGATGATGTAGGCGACCCGGGCATTGAGGGGCGACAGGCCGAAGGTCTGCTCGAGCCGCTGGGTCAGCACCGCGGAGAGCGCCAGCAGGATCAGCAGCTGCGGGAAGGCCAGGATGATGTCCATCAGCCGGCCGAGCGTGGTATCGAGCAAGCCGCGGGAGAAGCCGGCGATGACGCCGACGACGACGCCCAGGATGAGCGTGATGAACGTACCCACGAACGCGATCAGCAGCGAGACCCGGGAGCCGTAGAGCAGCCGGGCGAAGAGGTCGCGGCCGGTGCCGGGCTCGACGCCGAGCGGGTGGTCGAGGCTGATGCCGCCCCAGCGGCCGATCGGGAGGCCGCCGGCGTCGCTGACCGTCTTGGGGTTGAACTCGTAGGGGTCGACCCCGAAGAGCTTGACGACCAGCGGCGCGAAGGCCGCCATCAGGATCACGAAGATCACGACCGAGAAGCTGATCAGAGCGACCTTGTCCCGCCTGAGCCGCGACCACGCGATCTGGGTCAGCGAGCGCCCGGCGATCTCGGAGGACTCGACGCTGGAGCCGGCGGGGGTCTCGACCGAGTGGTCGGATGCGAGCGACATGGACCTGGCGCTACCTCTCCTCGGTTGACCGACGCGTACGGGCCTCGTGGACCGGTCCGGCCTCCCCTGGCGTCCGGGCACTCGGCCGACCTGCTGGCCTGGTGTCCGGATTCCGCCGTGTCCGGGACGGGACTCTAGGACACAACCACCCGAACACCTATGCCGCGGAAGCTCTGTTGCAGAATCGTGACCGCTCTGAGATCGGCCGTCACATCCCTTGGTCGGCCGACGCCTCGCGGGCGGGCGCGCGTGCCCGGGGGCCGGCCGGTCACGACACGCTGACCTGCGGTGACGCTCAGTCCCGCTTGCGCCGGGCG
>DATHAK010000155.1:0-4858 GCA_035296685.1 Blastococcus sp. | reverse complement strand
CGATTGGGCAGCTACCGAGGGCTACGGACTGGTCGGTGGCATCGGCGAGTACGAGGGCGCTTGGCGGATGGCCTACGTCCGGGGGCCGGAAGGGATCATCGTCTCGCTGGCCGAGCGCATCGGCTGAGCCTCGCAACGCCCCCGCATCTGCCGCGTCCAGTCTTCGGCCTCCGCTGTGTGCCTCAAAGGCGCCTGACGGCGTCACCGCGTGATCGGACTCGGTCCGACCTTGACCCACTCCGCTCCGACCTGACCGCTGCACCTACGAGGGACGGGGCAGGGTGTGATCGCGGGCGTCGGCACGTGGTCCGCGACGGACTAAAGTACGGACCAACCGGGCTCCCGGCCCCCACGATTTGGCCTCTCTCCGGCGCGGCCACGGCGGGCATCTCAGCAGCAGCAATGGACCCGGAGCAACCCGAGAGAACGGCTTTTTCCGAGGTTGAGGGCCTAGTGCCCTCATAGGGCGTCGGGGTTCAAGTCTCCCCTCCGAGACCCCCACTGACCAGCCATCCCTCGCCAGGCCTAGCCTCGCCGTGCCCTTCGGGAAGGCTCGTCTGATCCGTCGCTGAGGTGTTGTGATCACTTGGAGGGGCTTGGCGGACAAACCATGCTTTGGCCTTGTGACGCGTTTCGTAACGCTGTCGGGATGGGGCGGGTGTAGAAGGCTGCCTAGCAGTGGAGCAGTTGTAGCGCTCGATGAGGAGGCGAGGCAGCGCCGTGGACAAGCGCTGGACCTGGCTAGCCTGGACGACGCTGGCGGTCTACGTCGTCAGCCTCGTCGTTGGGCTCATCCTCGCGGTCGCCAACGGAGAGTTCCAGCAGGATGCGGCCAATCAGGTCCTGCTGTTGCTGGGTTTCAGCGCCTTCATGATTGTCGGAGCCCAAGTCGTGGCCCACCGGCCCGGCAACGCCATCGGCTGGCTGTTCTCGGCCAGCGCCCTGCTGGCCTTCACCGGGCAGCTGGCCGACCAATATGGCCTCTACGGCTATGTAACCCGGCCCGGGTCGCTGCCCGGTGCGACCCTTGCCGCCTGGTACGGCTCATGGCCATGGTGGCTGGTTCTCGCCCTGACGCTGGTGTTCACTCCTTTGTTGTTCCCGACCGGTCGGCTGCTGTCGGCGCGCTGGCGGCCAGTCGCCTGGCTGGCCGGGGGGACCACGGCGGTCTTGACGGCGCTGACGGCCCTCCAGCCCAATCTGGACATCGACACCGGCCAGGTGATCGCCAACCCGATCGGGGTCGCTGCGGCCGGAAACCTCGTGAAGAGCCCGGTTGCCCCCGCCCTGAGCATCCTGCTGACTGGCCTGGCGGCGGTCGCGTTCGGGTCGCTGGTGCTGCGGTTTCGGCGGGCCCGGGGTGAGGAGCGCCAGCAGCTCAAGTGGTTCACCTATGCGGCCACGCTGGTGCCCCTGGCACTTGCAGGCGACATCCTGCCCGCGCCGGTAGGCGACCTCATCTATGCGATCCCCATTGTGTTCCTGCCGGTCGCGGCCGGGATCGCGATCCTGCGCTACCGGCTCTATGACATCGATCGGCTGATCAACCGCACCTTGGTCTACGGGCTGCTGACCGCGGTCCTCGCCGCGGTCTACGCCGGTGTCGTCCTGGTCTTGGTCCAGGTGTCCGGCGGCATCGGCACCAACCCGCCGAGCTGGGCGGTCGCCGCCGCCACCCTGGCCGCCGCCGCTCTGTTCCAGCCAGCCCGCCGTCGCATCCAGGCCGCGGTTGACCGCCGCTTCAACCGCCACAAATTCAACACGACCAAGACGATCGAGGCGTTCTCGACCCGCCTACGCGAACAGATCGACCTCAATAGCCTCTCCACGGAGATGCTGGCGGTCGTTGACCAGACCATGGAGCCAACCCAGGCCTCGCTGTGGCTGCGACCCTCCCCGCACGGCTCCTCGGGCCCAGCTCACGGTGAGGCACGGCCAACTACCTGGGCCTACTGAGCTTCGTAATCCAGACCTGAGCCGCTGCCAGCCAGGCCGGACTCCGCTCTGGGAGAGCACGCCGGACCGGGGGGTCAAGGGCGTGTTACTCCCGTGTCGGGCGCGTCTCGGTCTCGGCCCGCAGCACGGGCGCGAACGACGCCGAGTGATCGTGCCCGCACGCGCAGGTCTGTTGCGTCTCGGTGAGGAACACCCGCGGCGAGACGCCGGTGAGCCGGACGCACTCGCGCGTGAGGTGGGACTGGTCCGCGTAGCCGGCGCGGAGGGCGAGCAGCGCGAGCCCGCCGACCGTCGGCGCGCGGCCCTGGGCGATCGCCTGCTGGACGAGCGCGAGGAAGCCCTGGAAGCGCAGCATCCGGTGCAGCGCCTTCGGCGCGAGCCCGACGGCCATCCGGCAGCGGCGTCGCAGCTGTGTCTCGGAGATGAAAAGCGACGCGCTCAGCGACGTCACGTCGGCCGTGCGCCACGGCATGAGACGGCGCACCGCCTCGGACACGAGCGGGTCCGGGGGATCGCCGGCGCCAGCGCGCTCGTGCACGTGGAGCTGCACGGCGGCGAGCGCCTCCTGGGGCGAGGCCGCCGTGCCGACCGCCTCGCCGAGCGCGGCGGCCGAGCGGCCCCACAGCTCCTCGGCGTCGAGCGCGAGTCCGACCACCTCCGACGCGGGCTGCCCCGCGACCGCCGGGAAGGCGCCCGGCACGAAGCGCATGCCGACTACGGTGGTGCCGGGCTCGAGCACCTCGACCAGCGGCTCGGTGAGCGGCCCGATCACCTGCGGCGCCGAGCCGACCCTGCAGACGAGCTCGACGGCACCGTTGGGGATGTGCCGGTGGACGTACGGCGCGGCGGCGCGGCCGACCTGCTGGACCCAGACCAAGGAGGCGAGCTCGCGCAGCGCCGGGACGGGCGAGCGCTCGACGTAGCTCTGCCCGCCGACGGCGGGCGCGGAGAACGCTTCGCCGGTCACGTGACCCAGTGTGCCGCGCCTGGTGGTCAGCCGCGAGAAGGACGCCCGGTTTGTTCAAGAGCGCGCGGCGGGTCCGGCCGTACGGTTCGGCGATGTTCGGCATCACGACCTCCTACTCGACGGGGCTGCCGCCGATCACCCTCGTCCGCCGCCCGGACGGCCACGATGTGATCGGCGGCTGCCACCGTGTGTCGGTGGCGCGCGCTTGGGCACCGCGACATCGAGGCCTGGGTCCGGCACGCGGGAGCTCCCGGTGAGCGCGACCGTCCAGGGGGAGCTCTGGAGCAGCGATCCGCGGGGCTGGGCGGAGGCCGCGGAGGGCCGCATCCGGCCACTGTACGAGCGTGTGCTCGAGCGCCTTCACCTTCTCCCCGGGACGCGGCTCCTCGACGCCGGCTGCGGATCGGGCCTGTTCGCCGAGCTGGCCACCCAGGGCGGCGCGGACGTCATCGGGCTGGACGCGGCCCCGGGACTCGTCGAGTACGCGCGCCGCCGGCGCCCGGCGGCCGGCTACGTCGTCGAGGATCTCGAGCGCATGCCGTTCGGCGACGGCGCCTTCGACGTCGTCACCGCGTTCAACTCCGTTCTCTACGCCGCCGACCCGCGCCGCGCGCTCGCCGAGATCGCGCGCGTGACCGCCCCCTCGGGCCGGGCGGTCGTCACGGTGGGCGCCGGTCCCGAGCAGGCCGAGAGCGCGGCGCTGATCGATCCGCTCGCCCCCCACGACGAGGTGCCCGACCGCAGCACGCTCGACCTCGCCGACGCGGACGGGGCTCGCGGCGCGCTGCTCGATGCCGGGTTCGTATCCGTGACGATGGCCGACATCGCGTTCGACGTCGACTTCGAGAGCCAGGACGACGCGGTCGCCGCCCAGCTGCCGGCCGGCCCGGTCGCCGCGGCGGTCCGGCACTCCGGCCGCGTGGCCGTCGAAGCGGCGCTGCGGTCCTTCTTCGCGCCGCGATCACGGGCCGACGGGACCGTGCGCATGGGCGTCGTCTTCCGCTGCTATCTCGCGGAGCGGGCGCGATGACCGATGAGTTCGGTGCGACGGTCCGGCTTACCGAATGACGACCAACCCAAGGAGAAAGGAACCGCGATCATGAAGCTCATGACCACCACGATGGTCACCGTCGACGGCGTGATGCAGGGACTCGGCGGGCCGGACGAGGACCGCAGCGGCGGATTCGAGCGCGGCGGATGGGTCGCGCCGCTCTTCGACGACGAGGCCGGGACGTTTCTGAACCAGGTCTACGAGCGCGCCGACGCGTTCCTGTTCGGCCGGCGGACCTACGAGATCTTTGCCGGCTCCTGGGGAGTAATGGCAGATCCGGGCGGCAACCCCATCTGGACGGCGTTGAACACGCGGCCGAAGTACGTGGCATCGACCACACTCACCGATCCGAAGTGGGCGAACACGACCGTCCTCTCCGACGACCTCGCGGCCGCCATCGCAGACCTGAAGGCCAAGCCGGGAGGCGAGCTGCAGGTGCACGGCAGCGGCGCCCTGATCCGCTGGCTGCTCGACAACCAGCTGGTCGACGAGATTACCCTGTTGGTGTGCCCGGTGGTCATCGGCCAGGGCATGCGGCTGTTCCCCGACACCGGCCCGGACATAGCGCTCGACCCAGTGGAATCGCGGTCCACCCCGAAGGGGGTAACGATCCAGGTCTACCGGCCCAGCGGCCGCCCGCAGTACGAAACGGCCACGCCCGACCTGAACACGTGACGTAGGTGCCGCAGTCAGTGAGAGCCGATCATGGATGGGTGCGGGCCGCAGGGTAGACCGCTGGCGCCTGTCGTCGCCGTCCGGAGAGAGCCGTTCTCGGGTCGCTACGACCAGGCGAGCTGAGACGACCGAATGAGTGGCTGGGAGATGTCGAGGAATGACCAGTGCGTTGCAGGACCTGCTCGAGCGGCACGTCGCGAGTGGCACCG
>DATHAK010000154.1:0-3366 GCA_035296685.1 Blastococcus sp. | reverse complement strand
ATGAGCGAGGACTACTCGCGCCTCGAGGACATCCTGCAGCCGACGATGGACGAGCTGGACGCCATCGCCTCCCGCGGCGGCGTGAGCCGCGGCGTCCCGACCGGCATCCGCGACCTCGACGAGCTCACCAACGGCCTGCAGGCCGGCCAGATGATCGTCATCGCGGCACGGCCCGGTGTCGGGAAGGCGCTCGCCCTCGACACCCCGGTCGCGACGCCCTCGGGCTGGACGACGATGGGCGAGATCGCCGTCGGTGACCGCGTCATGGGCTCCGACGGCCGGCCGACGACGGTCGTCGCCGCGACCGACGTGATGATCGACCGCCCCTGCTATGAAGTGCACTTCTCCGACGGCTCGGTGCTCGTCGCCGACGCGCAGCACCAGTGGCTGACCGAGACCCGCGCCAGCCGGAAGTCGGCGCAGGCGGCCCGCGTCCGTTACAACGGCTACCGCACTCAGCAAACGTTCGCCGAGGTGCGGACGACGGAGGACATCGCGCGCACCGTCCGGTGTGCGACCAAGGATGCGCGGCTCAACCACTCCGTCACGAACGCGCGGCCCTTGGACCTCCCCGCGGCCGATCTGCTCCTCCCGCCCTACACCCTGGGCGTCTGGCTGGGAGACGGAACATCGGCCCAGGCGCACTTCACCAGCGCCGACCCGGAGATCGCGATGTATATCGAGGCCGAGGGTCTCGTCGTCGTGCCGACGAACGTCGACCGGCGTTATGCCCTCCGACTCCCTACACGCCCCGGCTTGGCGGAGCGGCCGTGTCCGATGTGCGGTGAATTGTTCGTCCCGCAGACCTCACAGGTGCAGACGTGCGGCAAGACCTGCGGCGGGAAGCTGCGGGCCAGCGGCGGCGTCGGTCGCCAGGCCACGTGCCCCGACTGCGGCGGTCCCTCGGCTGGCCTGGCGCAGTGCCAGGCGTGCCGGAATGAGCACGGAACGGTCAAGGCGCTGCTGCGGACGCTCGGCGTCCTGGACAACAAGCACATCCCGGCGGAGTACCTGCGAGGCTCGGAGGCGCAGCGTCGTGCTCTTCTCGCCGGCCTGCTCGACACCGACGGCACGGTCGCCCCGAGCGGCGTCGTCCAGTTCGGTGTCACCAGCCGTCGGCTGGCAGAGGACACCCGCGAGCTGATCGCCAGCCTGGGTTACCGGGTCCGCATGACGACGAGACGCGTTCGTGGGCGCAGCGAGGAGTCGTCGATCTGCTACACGCTTACCTTCAGCACCGACGACGCGGTTTTCGCCCTCGAGCGCAAAAGGCTTCTGCACAAGGAGCGGGGGACTCGGACGTTCACCGCCCGCGGCATTCGCTTCATCACGGATGTGCGACCGATCGCCAGCGTGCCCGTCCGGTGCATCCAGGTCGACGCCGAAGACCATCTCTTCCTCGCCGGGCGCAGCTTCATCCCGACGCACAACTCGACCCTCGGGCTCGACATCGCGCGGTCGGCCTCGGTCAAGCACCACCTGCCCGCAGCCATTTTCTCCCTGGAGATGAGCAAGCACGAGATCACGATGCGTCTGCTCTCGGCGGAGGCGAAGGTGCCACTGCACCACATGCGCGCCGGGACGCTCTCGGACGAGGACTGGTCGAAGCTGGCCCGCCGAATGGGCGAGATCGCCGATGCGCCGCTCTACATCGACGACTCCCCCAACATGACGATGATGGAGATCCGGGCCAAGGCCCGGCGGCTCAAACAGCGCAACGACCTCAAGCTCGTGGTCATCGACTACCTGCAGCTCATGACGTCGGGCAAGCGGGTCGAGAGCCGCCAGCAGGAGGTCTCGGAGTTCTCCCGGGCACTGAAGCTCCTGGCAAAGGAACTGGAAGTGCCGGTAATTGCAATGAGCCAGCTCAATCGCGGTTCAGAACAAAGGCAGGACAAAAAGCCGATGCTGTCCGATCTTCGCGAATCCGGCAGTATCGAACAAGATGCGGATATGGTCATGATGATTCACCGAGAGGATATGTACGAAAAGGAATCACCGCGCGCGGGCGAGGCCGACATCATGCTGGTCAAGCACCGCAACGGCCCCACCGCGAACGTCACGGTCGCCTTCCAGGGCCACTACAGCCGCTTCGTGGACATGGCGAACTGACATGACCATCCTCCCCGTCGACGTGCCGCTGCCCGTCCCCGCGCCCGAGGCTGCTCTGGGCGACGTCGTGGCATGGGAGCCGGCCGTCCTGTCCCGCCTGGGCGTCGCCACCAGCGCCGCCCAGCAGTGGGACGGGGTCTCGGGTGGGCTGGCCGACTCCTCGCCCAGCCAGGAGCGTCTCAGCCGGATCGCGGCCATGCTGCGCGACGCCGAGCAGGCCACGCCCGCCACCAGCCGCCGGGAACGTAACGACCGGCGGGAGCGTCGCCGACGGCTGCGTGCGGTCGCCTGACCGGCAACCACCACCAGACTCTCGAACCGGAGAGGCCCAGAACCATGACGGTTCGGGCCTCTCCCGTTCAGAGGTGCAGCAGGCGACGCCCGTCAGGCCGCGCGGGCCTGCAGCTGGCGGCGGACCTTCTTGCCGCCGGTCGTCATGCGCACCAGTTTCACGATCTGGGCCGGCGCGTTCTTGACCGTCGTCTCCTCCAGCCAGCCGTTGGGCAGCGAGAGCCGGATGACCTTGTGCCAGGCGCTCGCGACCTGCTTGTACAGCGGCGCGGAGTGATAGGTCAGCCCGTAGCGGTCGAAGATGTCCTTCACCCGCGGGGCGATCTCGGCGTACCGGTTGCTCGGGATGTCCGGGAACAGGTGGTGCTCCACCTGGTGCGACAGGTTGCCGGTCATCAGGTGCATGGCCTTCGACCCGGAGATGTTCGCCGAGCCCAGCATCTGGCGGACGTACCACTCGCCGCGGGTCTCGCCCTCGATCGACGTCTTCTCGAAGGTCTCCACACCCTCGGGGAAGTGGCCGCACATGATCACCGAGTGCGACCAGAGGTTGCGCACCACGTTGGCGGTGAAGTTGGCCGCCAGGGTCGGCACGAACGACGGCCCCGACAGCAGCGGGTGGGCCAGATAGTCCTTGCCGGCCTGGTTGCGGATCTTCTTCAGCACCTGCCTGGCGGCGGCCCGGAACTCCGGGTTGGCGCGGCGCTTCTTGGTCGCCAGGTTCAGGCCCAGCTCGAGGTCGTACGCGGCGATCCCGTACTCGAAGAAGCAGGCGTTGAGGAAGTTCCAGAGCGGCTGCGCGAGGTAGAGCGGGTGCCAGCGCTGGTCCTCGTCGACGCGCATGATGCCGTAGCCGAGGTCGTTGTCCTTGCCGATCACGTTCGTGTACGTGTGGTGCAGCTCGTTGTGCGAGTGCTTCCACTGCTCGGCCGGGCTGGCCATGTCCCACTCCCACGTCGTGGA
>DATHAK010000153.1:0-4888 GCA_035296685.1 Blastococcus sp. | reverse complement strand
CAGCACGTCGAGCTCGGCGTCGTCGAACTCGTGCAGGATCGACCGTCCCGTGCGGGCCGCGATCTCGGCGAGGTAGTCCTCCCGGTCGCCGTACCGGCGCCGGACCTCCCAGAACGACGCCGTCGTTCCACCGTCCAGGCCAGCCGCCCCGAGGGCAGCGGCGACCGCTTCGACGGTGGGCCGGCGGCCGTTCTCGACGTCCAGGAGCCGGGGGACGATCTCGAAGAACCATCCCCGTGGATGCTCGGCCGAACCCGGCTGGGCGACGTCTCCAGGCGTGCGGTCCTGGATCAGCAGGAAGCCGCCCGGTCGCAGCAGCCGCGCCGCCTCGGCCACGGCCGCGCCGAGATCGGGCACGTGGTGGATCAGGGCGCGCTCGAACACGACGTCGGCGCACGCCTCCGCCAGCCCGGTGTCCGGGGCATCGCCCGACCGGAACGAGACGCCGGACAGGTCGCCGTGGCTCTCGCGCGCCGCCCCGAGGATCGGCGGGCTGGAGTCCACACCGGTGACGGTGGCCGCGCCAAGCAGGTGCCAGGCGCGCGTGTAGGTGCCTCCCCCGCAGCCGACGTCGACGACATCGGCTCCGACCGGGTCGACCAGCCGCCCGACGGCGTCCGCCCAGGAGGGGTCGGCGTCCCGGCCGGAGTACGTGCGACGATTGGCGGGATCGCGGAAGTCGATCGGCACGGAGCCTCGGCTCAGTCCGCGATCTCGGGGCGGAGGGCCGTCATGGCCTCCGCCACCAGGTGCTCGCGCCCGCCGCCCTCGGTGCGCAGCCCGCGGACGACGCCGGTGAAGTCGGCGTCGTCCCTGTTCTGGCTCAGTTTCGCCTTGCCCTCGACCCGCTCGATCGCGAACTCGATGCCGACGATGGCGCGCAGCTGCTTCTCCACGTATGTGGCCGGCGCGTCGTCGACGCCCCAGGGCTCGCCCCGGTGCTGTTCGTGCGCGTCGGTGAGCCGGGTGACGGCGTCCAGCAGCCACCCGGGATCGGTGCGCACCTCGACGCGGCCGGTGAAGTGCACGGCGGAGTAGTTCCAGGTGGGCACGACGCGGCCGTGCTCCGCCTTCGACTCGTACCAGGCGGGCGAGACGTAGGCCTCGGGGCCCGTGACGACGGCCAGCGCGGGCGCGCCAGGGGCGATCGACCTCCAGTGCTGGTTGGCCCGCGCCATGTGCAGGACGAGGCGGTCCCCGTCCCAGACGACCGGCAGCAGGGTCGCGGCCGGATAGCCCTCGCCGGTGACGGTGATCAGCTGGGCAGAGCCGACCTCGGTCACGAGCCGGCGGATCTCGTCGCCGTCCTCCAGGGCGTTGAACCGCGGGACGTACACGATGGTCAGGCGATGTCGGCGAGCTTGGTGCGCAGGTGCAGCACGGCCTTGGTGTGCAGCTGGCAGATGCGGCTCTCGGTCACGCCGAGCACCCGGCCGATGTCGGCCAGGGTGAGGCCCTCGAAGTAGTAGAGGCTGACGACGACCTTCTCGCGCTCGGGGAGTTGCTCGACGGCGCGCGCCAGGAGCTGGCGAGCCTCGCCGTGCTCGGCCATGGCCTGCGGGTCGAGCGCGCTGGAGTCCTGCAGCGTGTCGCCCAGGCGGGGCGAGCCGCCGCCGTCGTCGTCGGTGAGCAGCTCGTCGAGGGCGACCACGTTGACGAGGGACAGCTGGCCGAGGAACTTGCGGATCTCCTCGACGTCCATCTCCATCTCCGCCGCGACCTCTTCATCGGTCGGCGTCCGCTGCAGCCGGGCCTCGAGGTCGGCGACCGTGCGCTCGAACTGGCGGGCCTTCATGCGGACCGACCGGGGGATCCAGTCGGTGTTGCGCAGCTCGTCGATGATCGCGCCGCGGATGCGGGACATCGCGTAGCTCTCGAACTTGACTTCGCGCGTGGGCTCGAAGCGGGTGATCGCGTCGATCAGCCCGAACGTGCCGTACGAGATCAGGTCGGCCTGCTCGACGTGGGCGGGGAGACCGCTGCCGACCCGGCCGGCGACGTACTTGACCAGCGGGGCGTAGTGGAGGATCAGCCGGTCACGCAGGGCCGGGTCACGGTTGTCGACGTAGTTCGTCCAGAGTTCGGCGAGCAGGGCGTCGGCGTCCTCCTGCGACTCGTCGTACTCGTCCAGCCGGTAGATCGTGGCCTCAGGCACGGTCGCGCTCCTCGGTGCTCGTGCTGGTTCCTGCTCGCTGGTCCTGCCCCGTTCCGACTGCGCCCACCCTCTCAGCACCGGGTTCGTCGCTCAGGCCCGGGGATGCGCTTGCGCGTGGACCGCACGGAGCCGCTCGACCGTCACGTGCGTGTAGATCTGGGTGGTCGCGAGGCTAGCGTGGCCGAGCAACTCCTGGACCGACCGGAGGTCCGCGCCGCCCTCGAGCACGTGGGTGGCCGCCGAGTGCCGCAGCCCGTGCGGCCCGACGTCCGGGGCCCCGGGTGCGGCCGAGACGGCACGGTGCACGGTGCGGCGCGCCTCGCGGGCGTCCAGCCGCCGCCCGCGGGCACCGAGCAGCAGGGCGGGTCCGGAGTCGGGCGTGGCCAGGGCGGGCCGGCCCCGGGTGAGCCACGCGTCGAGTGCCTGCTCCGCGGGGACGCCGTAGGGCACGCTGCGCTCCTTGCGCCCCTTCCCGAGGACGCGCAGCAGCCGGCGTCCGCGGTCGACGTCGTCGACGTCGAGTCCCACCAGCTCGCTGACCCGGATGCCACTGGCGTAGAGCAGCTCGAGCACGACGGCGTCACGCAGGCCCATCGGCTCCTCGGCGCCGGCTGCGGACTCGACCACCGCGCGGGCCTGGTCGGGGGCCAGCACCCCCGGTAGGGGCCGGTGCGCCTTCGGGCTGACCAGCCGCAGGCCGACGTCGTCGGGGGTGAGCTTCGCGCGGCGCAGCCAGCCGGTGAACGACCGGGCCGAGGCGGCGTGCCGGGCGGTCGTGGCGCGGCTGTGCCCCCGGGTGCGCCCCTGGGCAAGCCAGCCGCGCAGCGCCGCGAGGTCGAGTTCGTGCACCTGCGTGCCGCCACGGCGGGCGAGGTGGTCGAGCAGGCTCACGGCGTCGGTGACGTAACCCCGGACGGTGTGCTCGGACAGGTCCCGCTGGGTGCGCAGGGCGTCCTCGTACCCTTCCAGCGCCGCGGCGAGAGCAGGGGGCAGCGCCGCGCGCACGTCCGCCGTCCCCGATGCCATGCGCGCACCGTCCGACGGCGGGCGGCCCCGGTCAAGCCGCCGCGCCGACCTGCCGGTGCTCGTGGACGTGCGGTTGACCGGTGCGAGCGAGCACGACGACGCCGATCGCGGCCACGACGGCGGCGGGCAGCCAGATGGCGGCGGACCCGGGGGTGAGCCGTTCGCCGAGGAGCAGGGTGGCCGCGGGAACGGCGGCCAGCGGGTCCAGCAGGATCACGGCGGGGAGGGACCAGGCCAACGCGCCGCGGGCGTACGCCTGCTGGCCTGCGACGACGGCGACCAGCGCGACGATGATCGCCCCCCAGACCGTCACCCCAGCCAGGGCCTTCGCCCAGCCGTCCGCCTGGAGGCTGAGCACGCCGGTCGAGATGAGCACGGCCGCGATCCCCGCCGCGATGCCGGCGGCACTCCCGCAGGCCACGGCGCCGTGCGCGCCGTGACCCAGCAGGGTCGCTCCCAGGACCAGCGAGACCGCGAGCGCGACCGCGAAGAGCACCGCCAGCGAGGACGGCGGCGGGTGTTCGGCCCCCTCGGCCGGCTGCGCGGCGAACAGGAAGACCGCCAGCCCGGCGGTCGTGAGGGCCGCGCCGACGAGTTCCAACCGCAGGGGCGCCTGACGGTTGCGCACGGCGCGGAAACCCAGGCCGACGACCAGCGTCACGGCGAGTATCGGTTGGACGACCGCGACCGGCGCCACCGCGAGGGCGGCGACCTGCGCCCCCGTCCCGAGGACCGTGGCGGTCTGCCCGAGCATCCACCTCCGCCGCTTGACCAGTTTGCGGAGGCTGAGAGCTCCTTCCGAGGTGGCCAGCCCGGCCGCCTCGTGCTGCAGCACGGCGCCCACCGCGAAGAGCACGGCCGCCAGCACCGCGAACAGCAGGCCGAGAACGGGGTCGCCGTTCTCCGGCGGCTGAGCGAGGACCTGCACCGCTCAGGTATCCACCCGCAGCGCGCCGATGGCAAGAGGAGCAAGTCAGGCGCCTCACCCAGGTCTCCGGGACGGGGGCGTGACCCGCCAGCCCGTACCCGTCCACTGGACCAGGTCGGCCAGCTCGAGTGCGGGCAGGACGCGCAGCACCTCGAGGACGTCGCATCCGGCGATCGAGGCGAGCCGCTCCGGGCTCACGCCGGTGCGGACCGGGCAGGCGTCGAGCACGCGCGCAGCCAGGTCGCTCAGCCCGTCCCGCGGCCCGGCCGGCCGCTCCGGCGGGTCGGCGAGATCGACGCCCAGACTGCCCACCGCCTCGATGACCTGCGCCGCCGTGGTGACCAGGGTGGCGCCCACCTCGCGGTCGCGGAGCAGCTCGTGGCAGCCCACGGACATCGCCGAGGTCACCGGGCCGGGGACGACCAGGACCTCGCGCCCGAGCCGCCGCGCCCGCTGCGCGGTCGCCTGGGCGCCCGACCGCGCGGCCGCCTCGACCACGACCGTCCCCCGCGTCAGCGCCGCGATGATCCGGTTGCGCACCAGGAAGCGGTGCCGCAAGGGAGCGCATCCCGGCGGCCACTCGCTGACCAGCAGACCGGTCTCGGCGATCCGGTGGAACAGGGGACCGTGGGCCGCGGGGTAGGGCCGGTCCACGCCGCAGGCGAGCACCGCGACCGTGGGCGCCTCGGCCGCCAGGGCGCCGCGGTGTGCGGCGGCGTCGATGCCGTACGCCCCGCCGGAGACCACCGTCCAGCCCCGCTCCCCCAGCTGGTGACCCA
>DATHAK010000152.1:0-3466 GCA_035296685.1 Blastococcus sp. | reverse complement strand
GACCTGGCTGACGTCGGGCCGCAGCCGCGAGTAGCTGTGCACCAGGGGATGGCCGGAGCTGTCCCGGACCGTCGTCCGGACGACGAGGAGGGGGGAACCGGCGACCACCCGCAGCAGGTCGGCCTCGTCGGGTGCCGCGGTGCCGACGTCGACGACGATCCGGGCGGTGGCGAGGTCTGCCTGGTACTCGCGGCGCAGGTAGTCGTACAGCGAGCCGTTGCTGAAGTCCTCCTCCACCGCGCGCGGGTACATCGCGGCGGGCAGGAAGCTGTGCGCGACGTGGTTGGGCTCGCCGTCGACGCTGCGCAGCCGCTCGAGTTCCACGACGTCGGCGGTGCCGGCGAGGGACAGCTCCACGGCGACCGGGGCCGGTACCGGGACCACGCGCTGGGTGAGCACCTTGGTGCCGACCTGAGCGCCCTGCTCGCTCATCACCGAACTGAACCCGGCGATGCGGTGCACGAAGCTCTCGCGGTACTCGTGCCGGATGGCGGGGCGGGTGACGTAGGTGCCGCGGCCCTGCTCGCGGACCAGATGACCGTCGGCGACCAGGCCGTCGACCGCGCGACGCAGGGTGATCCGGCTGACGCCGTACTCGGCGCACAGCACCGGCTCCGGCGGAAGCAGCGTGAGTTCGGGCAGGGAGGCCACCCGCCGCCGGAGATGTTCACGGACCGCGAGGTACTTCGGTCCGGAGACGGGGCTGACCACGGCGCAAAGGTACGGGATTCCAAGACGTCTGGTCGTCATGTCGTATGAGACGTCACCTGTGATCTCACCCACCGGGACAGTTGTCGCCGCCTCCCGAGACGTCAGGACGTCATGACGTATGGTCGGGTCTCGCCTCTCGAGGGAGAACGTGTTGCGCATCGGTGTCCTCACCGGCGGGGGCGACTGCCCCGGCCTCAACGCCGTCATCCGGTCCGTCGTCCGGACGGCGTCGGCCCACTACGGCAGCGAGGTCATCGGCTTCCGCGACGGCTGGCGCGGTCTGCTCGAGGACCGCACGACTCGGCTGGACATCGCGGCGGTCGACGGCCTGCTCACCCGCGGCGGCACCACGCTCGGATCGGCCCGGGTCGCTCCCGAGCGGCTGAACGCCGAGCTGCCGCAGATGAAGGCCGTCCTCGCCCGGCACGGGGTCGACGTCCTCATCCCCATCGGTGGCGAGGGCACGCTCACCGCGGCCCACCTGCTCTCAGAGGCCGGCGTGCCGGTCGTCGGCATCCCGAAGACGATCGACAACGACATCGACGAGACCGACCTGACCTTCGGTTTCGACACCGCGGTCAGCATCGCCACCGAGATGATCGACCGGCTGCACACCACGGCCGAGTCGCACCAGCGGGTCCTGCTCGTCGAGGTGATGGGCCGGCATGCGGGCTGGATCGCGCTGCACGCCGGCCTGGCCGCCGGCGCCCACGTCACGCTCGTCCCCGAGGAGCCGTTCGACGTCGCCGAGGTGGCGAAGCTGGTGGAGGCCCGCTTCGAGCGCGGCGACAGCCACGTCATCGGCGTCGTCGCCGAGGGGGCCCAGCCGCTGCCGGGCACGATGCCGCTGCGCGACGGCGGGGTCGACGAGTACGGGCACAAGCGGTTCACCGGCGTGGCCCAGCAGCTCGGCGAGGAGCTCGAGCGGCGCACCGGCAAGGAGGTGCGCACCACCGTCCTCGGGCACGTCCAGCGCGGCGGCACCCCGACGTCGTTCGACCGGGTGCTCGCCACGCGGTTCGGCCTGCACGCCACCGTGGCCGCGCACGAGGGGCGGCACGGGCAGATGGTCGCGCTGCGGGGCACCGACATCCAGCTCGTCCCACTGGCCCGGGCGGTGGCGAGGCTGAAGACCGTCACCCCGGCCCGCCTGGCCGAGACCGGCGCGTTCACCGGCTGACGCCCGCCACCCCGCGTGAATCGGCTCCACCGGGGTAGCGCACCCTGGAGATGCCGCACGGTGGGTGATCGATGGACCACGAAGCCGTGATCATCGGAACGGCGGCTGGGCAGAACCCACGGGGCAGCGGAGGATCACGGCGTGACCGATTCGCAGGACTGGCGCAGCAAGCGGTGGGAGGCCACGCACCAGCGCATCTACGGCACTGCGCTGCAGCTGTTCCAGGAGCACGGGTTCGACAAGGTGAGCGTCGGGCAGATCGCCAGCGGCGCAGGCGTGTCCGTGCCCACCTTCTACGCGCACTACGCGTCGAAGGAACACGTCATCATGCAGCTGCCGTCGGCCGAGGAGGTCACGGCGCTCATCGCGCACCTGCCCACCGACCTGCCGATCACCGAGCGCCTGCGGGCCGCCGCGCCTGCGTGGTTCGCCTCGTGGACGCCGGAGTACCGGGAGGACGTACTGGTGCGCTGGCGGATCATCGCCGGCCACCCCGGCCTGCGGACCCGCGCCGCGGAGTTCGAGCGCGCGACGGCCGGGATGGTTGTCGACGCGCTGCCGGCCGAGGAGCGCTCCTCCCTGAGCCCGGGCGACGCCATCGTGGTCAACGCCTACCTGTCGGCCTTCACCGCCGGACTGCTCGCCTGGGCGGACAGCAACGGCGAGCGCAAGCTCGAGGAGCTGGTCGACGAGGCGTTCGACGCGCTGGAGCGGCGCCGCTGATCCTCAGGCCCCCGGGGAGCGCAGCTCCACGACCGTGACCTCCGGGCGGGCGCGGACGCGCATGGGCGGTCCCCAGTACCCCGCGCCCGCCGTGACGTACAGCTGCGTGTCCCCGTGCCGCGACAGCCCCGCCACCGCCGGCTGGTCGAGCCGGACGGCGTAGTCGAACGGCCACAGCTGGCCCGCGTGCGTGTGGCCGGACAGCTGCAGGTCCACCCCCGCGGCGCGCGCCTGGTCGAGCATCCAGGGCTGGTGGGCCAGCAGCACGACGGGGGTGGCGTCGTCCCGGCCGTCCAGCGCCGCGGCCAGATCTGCCCCGTGGCCCGGCACGCCCGAGGCCGCCGCGGTCCGGTCGTCGACGCCGGCGAGGTCGAACGAGGCGGCCCCCCGCCGGATCGGGACCCGCTCGTTGCGCAGCACGTCCACGCCGAGGGTCGGCAGGTGCCGCAGCCACGCCCGTGTGTCCACGAAGTACTCGTGGTTGCCCGTCACGAAGTAGACCCCCTGGGCGCTGACCAGGTCGGCCAGCGGCGCGACGTCCTCGCGCAGCTCCCCCACGTCTCCGTCGACCAGGTCACCCACGATCGCGACGACGTCCGGTCGCTGCTCGTTGACGAGCTCGACCACCCGCTCGAACCGCCGCCCGCCGTAGGTCGACGACAGATGGGGGTCGGAGAAGGTGACGATCCGCAGCCCGTCGAGGGCGGGGTCGAGGCCGTCGAGGGTGATCGGCACCCGGCGGACGACGGGGGTCCCGTTCGCGGAGTACGCGCCGGCACCCGCCGTGCCCAGGGCGGCCACGCCCGCCGTGACCGCGAGGGTGCGCGCCAGGAAGATCCGCCGGGGTGTGGC
>DATHAK010000151.1:0-8686 GCA_035296685.1 Blastococcus sp. | reverse complement strand
ACGAACTGCCCGGCGGCCTGCTGTTACGTGAGTCGCCCGACGGCGCGTTGATCATCGGCATGTGGTCGCCCGACACGCCGGTGGGGGCAGCCACACGCCGATGATCAACTCGCCTTCTGCCAGGTCGGGGCGATCTCCTTGTTGTAGCGGCGTCCGAACACCTTCGAGAGAACCAGGACAACAGGGCCGGGCACCTGGGATGTCACGAACGCCCGGTTCGCGTCGCTGATCCCATCGGTGAGCCAGGCGAAGAACCGGCCCCCGACCCCGGGCGACACCGACCGGAGCTTCTTCTCGACGGCCTTGAACTCGGGGGTCTCCAGCAGGGGCTGGAGCTGCGGTTCCAGCTCGTTCTCCTCGTGGGAGAGGTGCTGCTCCACCACCTCGCGGCACTGGACGACGCACGAGCGGGCGGCCGCGGCGTCGGCCGCGGACCCGGTCTCGGCGAACCGGGTCATCGCCCCGCTCGTCTCCGCGAGCGAGTTCGCCATGGCGTGGTGCTCGGACTCCATCGCGGCCAGCAGGTCGGGAGCGACCCCCGCCGACTTGAGCATGGGGAAGATGTGGGTGTCCTCACCCTCGTGGTGGTTGGTCAGCTCCATGCGGAGATTGGCGAAGGCGCGCTCCAGCTCCTGGGCGCGGGCCCGGTCCCCGTCGGCCACCGTGCTCAGGGCCGACGACAGCCGGTCGAGATCTCGGCGGACGGCGGCGTGGATCACCCGGTTCATGGTCAGCGGCGCGGTCATGCCCGCAAGCTAGCGACGGGAGGCGACGGCTTCCAGGGTCTTCCTCCTGCCTCCGGGGTCCTGCAGGACCCCGGGAGCGCGAACAACACCCCGGAAGCGGACGACGCCTAGCGCGGCACCCAGTTGTAGGCGGCGGCGATCGCCTCGCGGACGGCGTTGGCCAGCGGGCGGAGGGCGGAGTCGCGGGCCGCGGCCTGGGTGTGGTTGACCGCCCCGCCCGGTGCGTCGGCCATGGCCAGGTCCAGCACCGCCGCCAGCCGCTGGGCCCGGCCGAGCACCGACAGGGCGAGGGGATCATGGTCGCGCGGGAGACCGGGAGCGGTCGCCTTCGACTGCCCGCTCAGCAGGGTCGGCACCTCCGGGTTCCAGCGCGCCAGGTCGAGTCCGGCCAGCGTGCGGGCGGCGTCGCCGACCGCCAGGTCGAGCTCCCCGGACAGCCTGCGCAGCGAGCCCTCGATCGGCGGGGCGACCGGGGGCGCGCCGTCCAGCGGGAACGCCGTCCACTGGACGACTTCGGGTCCGAGCGGTTCGGGCACCAGCGCGACTCGCTCGCCCACGGCGGCCTGCCCCGACTCGAGGGCCGGCGCCGCCAGCCCTGGCACGGCCGGCAGCCCGCGGACGTCGCCGGGTACCGGCAGCACCAGCCGGAGGCGGGTCTCGTTCAGGCCCCGGAGGGCGGTCAGCGCCGGGCCCAGGGGAACGGCCTCGTCCGACCCGGGGAGGCCCGCGACGCGGTGGGCGGTCGCACCGGCCGTCGCGTCGAGCGCCTCGTCGTAGGACGTGCGTCCGCCCAACCAGGCGGTGGCCCAGACCGCGAGCCGGCCGGCGGGGAAGTCGTGCACCCGGCGAGGCTACGACGGCCTCCCGCACCGCGCGGCCCATGGCGGGAACCACCCGAAGGTGTGCAGGTCAGCGCGTCCCAGCGCGAGAGCACCCACCACGGCTGCGCGGAATGGGACACTCCAGGCATGGCTGCCTGGCTGCTCTGGCTGATCGCCGCGGGGCTGTTCGCCGCGGGTGAGGTGGTCAGTCTCGACCTCGTGCTCCTGATGTTCGCCGGCGGCGCTCTCGGCGGGATGGCCGTCGCACTGGTCGGCGGTGCGACCGTGCTCCAGCTGGTTGCCTTCATCGCGGTGTCCGGCCTGTTGCTGGCGCTCGTGCGACCCGTCGCGCAGAAGCACCTCACCGACCGCACGCCGCTCCAGCTCGACGGGGTCGAGACCCTCATCGGGCGCACGGCCAAGGTGACCCGCGCCATCGACTCGTCGTCCGGCCGGATCCGCATGGGCGCCGACGAGTGGACCGCGCGGAGCCAGCACAGCGGCGAGTCGTTCGCCGTCGGCGACACGGTGCGGATCCTGCAGGTCGACGGTGCAACTGCGGTGGTCGGCGACGCGTTGGAGTGATGACACGCGAGTGAATCGCGTGCACGAGGCGTGACCGCACCGGACCCGACGGTGCAGGATCACGCCTGACCCCGAGGAAGGGAGCCCATCGTGGAACCGGCTCTTATCGCACTGATCGTGATCGCCCTGCTGGCGATCATCGTGCTGGCCAAGAGTGTGACGATCGTGCCGCAGGCGCAGGCGAAGGTGATCGAGCGGCTGGGCCGCTACAGCCGCACCCTCCCGCCCGGGTTGTCGGTGCTCGTGCCGTTCGTCGACCGCGTGCGGGCCACGATCGACCTGCGCGAGCAGGTCATCTCCTTCCCGCCGCAGCCGGTCATCACCTCGGACAACCTGCAGGTCGGCATCGACACCGTCGTCTACTTCCAGGTCACCGACCCGCGGCTGGCCGTCTACGGGATCGCGAACTACATCACCGGCATGGAGCAGCTGACGACGACGACGCTGCGCAACGTCGTCGGTGGTCTCAACCTCGAGGGTGCCCTGACCGGCCGCGACGGCATCAACAGCCAGCTGCGCGAGGTCCTCGACGGCACCACCGGGCCGTGGGGCCTGCGGGTGGCCCGCGTGGAGATCAAGGCCATCGACCCGCCGCCGTCGATCCGCGACTCCATGGAGAAGCAGATGCGCGCCGACCGTGACAAGCGCGCGATCATCCTCACCGCCGAGGGCGCCCGGCAGTCGGCGATCACCACCGCCGAGGGCCAGAAGGCCGCGGCGATCCTCTCCGCCGAGGGCAAGAAGCAGGCCGCGATCCTCGAGGCGGAGGCCGAGCGGCAGAGCCGCATCCTGCGCGCCGAGGGCGAGCGCGCCGCGCTGTTCCTGCAGGCGCAGGGCCAGGCGAAGTCGATCGAGACGGTGTTCCAGGCCATCCACGACGGCAAGCCCGACCAGGGCCTGCTGGCCTACCAGTACCTGCAGACGCTGCCGCAGATCGCCCAGGGTGACGCCAACAAGATGTGGATCGTCCCCAGCGAGTTCAGCAAGGCGCTGGAGGGGCTGGCCAACCTGGGTGGCGCCGCCGAGGGCAAGTCGTGGCTCGACGTCGAGCCCTCGGCGAACGGTGGCAGCCGGCCGACCACCGAGATCGACACGAGCAGCTGGTTCGAGTCGCAGCTGCCGCCGGCGGCCGAGCAGCCCGAGGCCCGGATCGACCTGTCGAGCATCTCCGACGCGCCGATGCCGACGACCCCGTCCCTCGCCCAGGCCAAGGAAGAGGTCCGGGAGATCGGCAGCGCCGAGCTCCCGCCGCGCCCGTTGCAGTGACCGGCGGGGCCGGCGCCGACGAGGCGCACTCGGCGGCCCCGACCTCCGGCCCCACTGTCGGAACCGGACGTCCCCCGAAGGAGGGCGATGGTGCTGAGGATCGTGTGCACGTGCGGGTACGTCATCGAAGGTGCTGACGACGACGAGTTCTGGAGCAACGTCGAGGCTCATCTGGCTGTGCTGCACCCCGAACTGGTCGGCGCAGTGACCCGGGAAGATCTCCTCGCGCAGGCTGAAGTGCTCTAGGGCTCGGCAGTACTCGTCAGCAGCCTCCGGTGCACGGCCTGCAGCGGGGGGCTGGGCGCGATCCCGAGTTCGTCGCGGAGCAGCACTCGGAGCCGCTCGTACGCGAGGAGCGCCTCCGCGACGTTGCCTCGCCGCTCGAGCGCTTCGATGAGGATGCGGTGCCCCGTCTCGCGGTAGGGCGCGAGCTCGGTCAGGACTCTGGCCCGTTCCACGGCCTGGCCCAGAGCCGGACCGCCGAGGCCGAGGCCGGCGGCGGCGAAACTCTCCAGTCCGCGCAGCCGCACGTCGTCGAGCCGCCGCCGCCAGCCGCTGATCCAGGGCGCCTCCAGCCCGGGCAGGAAGGACCTGCTCGCGACGTGATACGCGATACCGGCCGGACCCCATGCCTGCGCCCACTGCCCCTGAGCGATGCACGACTCCGCCCGGTGGGCGCCTTCGAGGGCCGCTTCCACGTCCACGAAGGTCTCCGACGGCAGCATCAGCTCGATCTCGGTCCGCCCCCGGAGGTGGTCGCCTCCTATCCGGTGCCGCAGCTTGGACAGCAGGACGCTCAGCGCACCTCCCGCGTCTGCCGAGGCGTCCTCGCCCCAACCGGCCATGAGCAACTCATCCCGGAGCAGGGCACGGCCGCGGTTGAGGACCAGATAGGCGAACACGGCTCGGCCTCTGCGGCCCGGCAGGGCCTCTTCGATGCGGGCGCCGTCGATGGAGACGACGAAGCGACCGCACAGTTGGATCCTGGCGCTGGCCCATCCGCTCATCAGCCACCTCGCCGGTGACGGTCCCGGTCGTCTACGGCCGCGGCAATCCTACGGAAAGATCCGGGAAGGGTTCGGGCAAGCAGGGGCGGCCACGATGTCCTCGTCATCAACGGCACGAGCCGGAGGAGGAGTCATGGCATCGAGGAATGTGGACACCTACCGCACCGGGCACGAAGCCTTCAACCTGAGGGACTTCGCGGCCATGACGAGCAGCTACGCCGACAGCATCGCCTGGACCGACCACGCGCAGGCCCGGACGTTCCGGACGACGACGGAGTTCAGGGACGAGTTCCTGGCGAACTGGGTTCGGGCCTCGAGCGACATCCGCATCACCGGTGCCCGCTACACCGACGCCGGCGAAACGGTCGTGTCCCGGTTCACCGCCGTGGGGACGCAGGACGGACCACTGGGCCCGGTGCCCGCCACCGGGGAGCGGTTCGCGCTGGACCTGTGCGAGATGTGGCACTTCGACGCGAGCGGCCGGGTGGTCGGGGGAGACCTCTACTACGACCAGCTCTCCCTGCTGGTCCAGCTCGGCGTCATGCCTCAGCCGTCCGTCGCCTGAACGCCGGCACGGCCCAGGGGCCGGGCGTCCTTTCTCAGTCCTTCAAGAGGCCCTCGCGGAGCTTGGCGAGGGTTTGGCTGAGCAGCCGGGACACGTGCATCTGCGAGATGCCGATGTCGGCGGCGATCTGCGACTGGGTCATGTTGCCGAAGAACCGCAGGATCAGGATGCGGCGCTCGCGGGCGGGGATCGTCGCCAGCAGCGGCTGCAGCGACTCCCGGTACTCCACGCCCTCCAGCGCGGCGTCCTCCTCACCCAGCGTCGCGGCGAGGGTGGGGGAGTCGTCCTCACCGGAGAGCCGCTCGTCCAGCGAGCTGCTGCGGTAGGCGTTGGCGACGGCGAGGCCCTCCAGCACCTCGGCCCGCGGGATGCCCAGGTGCTCGGCCAGCTCGGACGGCGTGGGCGCGCGGCCGTTCTTCTGCGCCAGCTCGCCCACGGCGGCGTTGAGCGAGAGGTGCAGCTCCTGGAGCCGGCGCGGCACCCGGACCGACCAGCCCTGGTCGCGGAAGTGCCGCTTGATCTCGCCGGTGATCGTCGGGACGGCGAAGGAGAGGAACTCCACGCCGCGGGTCGGGTCGAACCGGTCGATCGCCGCGATCAGCCCGAGCGTGCCCACCTGCAGCAGGTCGTCGAAGGGCTCGCCCCGGTTGCTGAACCGGCGGGCGAAGTGCCGGACGAGGGGGAGGTGCTCCTCGACCAGGATCTCCCGCAGCCGCTCCCGGCGGGGATCGTCCTTCTCCAGCGTCGCCAGTTCGGCGAACAGCGGTGCCGTGCGCTCGGCGCGGCGGCGGTTGTCCGAGATCGGAGCGGCGTCGGCAGCCTTGTCCGGGGCATCCGCTTCGGCCTCGGTCTCGACGGCCTCGCTCTCGACGGCCTCGGTCTCGGCCACCTCGGCATCGACCGGCTGGTCCGGCGGCGCGATGCCGTCCTCCGCCGACTGTCGCGGGATCACCGTCAGCCCGTCCGGAAGGGTGTCGTGGCTGCCGGGAGTCGTCCGGGTCACCGAGCCACCGAAAGGTTCTGACCGGCACCGCTACCGAGGTCGGTCGGGCGGTGACCGGGGAGGTACTTGTCCATCGCGATGAGGCCGACCGGCGTGGGGGAGCCGTCCCCGCCGGGCACCTCGGCCTGGGTCGAGCGGCGCGCATCCACGGCGTCCACGAGCGTGGCGAGGATCGCCCAGCCGAAGCCGTCGCGCGGCACCTCCGCGCCCTCGGCCGTCGGCACCCATGCCTCGATGTGCAGCCCGGCGCGGGTGGTCTCGA
Source organism: Blastococcus sp. (assembly GCA_035296685.1). Classification (GTDB taxonomy): domain Bacteria; phylum Actinomycetota; class Actinomycetes; order Mycobacteriales; family Geodermatophilaceae; genus Blastococcus_B. The sequence goes on along the minus strand of DATHAK010000151.1, from coordinate 2,431 downwards.
AGATGACCGTCAGCGGCTCGTCGCCGGCCGCGATCTGGGTCAGGGTCGCGCACGCCTCGTCGACGGCCAGGCGGAGGTCCTCGACCGCATCGAGGTCGTAGTCCATCCGGATTGCGAGGTCACCGGCCATCGCCCGGACGGCGGGCAGCTGGGTCGCGGTGGTGGGCACCCGCAGTTCCAGCCTCTCCGCGCGTCGCCCGTCCTGCGCGAGGGCACCCCTCGAGTCCACCATCCGTCGTCTGCTCCTTCGTCCCGGCGCGCTCGGCTGTCGAGTCGCGGCCGTCCATCCTGCCGTCCCGTAGGAGCGGCGGCGCGGGGCATCTGTTGCGCCCCGCCCAAGAGGGGTCTGCTACCCACGTCCCGGCGCTGCCGAAACGTGGCCGTCGCCACCGCCGGTCGCCGCCGTTGCGCGGTTGCCGGTACGGCAGCCCTGGTATTGGCTGGCCGGAGACATGAGCACCAGCCCCGCAAGTCTGCCACCCGGTTCCGACGTCCCCGGGGACGCGGCTGCCGCCGCGCTTGTCGCGGCGCTCGAGGCGGCACCAGCGGCGATCTACTGCCTGACGGCCGCCTCCCCCGAGCCGGTGTGGGCCAACGCGCGTGCCCGGGCACTCGGGACGGCGCGGGAGGCGCTGCCCCTGGTCGACGGCCGCGCGGTCGGTGACCTGGTGGACGGCGTCCTGCGGACGGGACGGCCCGAGACGGTCTGCGGGCCGGTCGACGGGAACGGCACGTCCGCGACGGTCGTGGTGCGCCCGATGAGCGTCGGCGGCCGGCCCGGGGTGCTCCTGGTGCTGGAGACCGAGGACTCCGCGACCGACCCCACCGTCTGGCCGCGGCCCCCGGCCGACGTCGTCGAGCAGGCGCAGCTGTCCCTGCTCCCGCCGTCCCTGCCGATGCTCCCCGACCTCGGCCTGTCGGGCAGCTACCACCGGGCCACCTCGGAGCACGCCGCCGGCGGCGACTGGTACGACGCCGTCCCGCTCGGCGGCGGCCGGGTCGCCCTCGTCGTCGGCGACGCCGTGGGGCACGGCGTGCCGGCCGCGGGCGCGATGAGCCGGCTGCGGGGCGCGATGCGGTCGACCGCACTGCGGGATCCCTCGCCGGACACGGTGCTGACCGCCCTCGACGACTTCGCCGCGCAGATGGACGACGTCGAGGGGGCCTCGGTCTTCTACGGCGTGCTCGACGCCGGCACCGGCTCGCTGGCCTACGCCGCCGCCGGGCACCCCGCCCCCCTCGTCGTGCGGGCAGACGGCAGCACCACGTTCCTCCCCGTCACCCCCCGCCCGCCGCTCGGCAGTCTCCCGGGGGCGGCCACCGAGGTCGCCGAGCTCGTCCTCGAGCAGGGCGCCACGCTCGTCCTGTTCTCCAACGGGGCCGTCGCCGCCCCGGGACCGGAGCCCCGGGAGGCCCTGGACCGGCTGGCGGACGCGGCCCGCTCGGTGCTGGACGTGCCGGGGGCGCTGGACGCCGAGGCGTCGGCCGGACTGGCGGCCGCCGTCGCCGAGGGGGTCCGCCGCCCGCAGGGGTGGCCCGACGACGTCGCCGTCCTGGTGGCCCACCGCCGGCACGCGGCGGTCGAGCCGCTCCGTCTCGAGCTCACCGCGGTGCCCGCCGCGCTGCCGGGGGTCCGGCGCCGGCTGGGCAGCTGGCTGACCGGCCTCGGGATGGGCGAGCAGGACCGCGTCGGGGTGATGGTCGCCGTGGGCGAGGCGTGCGCCAACGCGGCCGAGCACGCCTACCGGGGCACCGAGCCGGGGCCGATGGAGGTCACCGCCGAGGTCGACGTCGACGGCGTCCTCACCGTAAGGGTCCGCGACGAGGGCATCTGGCGTCCTCCGGACCGCGACCCGGGCGACCGGGGGCGAGGCCTGCTGATCATGCGCCAGCTCGTCGACACGGTGACGCTCGACGAGCAGCCGCGCGGCACCACCATCACCCTCGGCGTGCGCCTGCGCCGCACGCCCGACATCGATCCCGATCACCCGGTCGCCGCGGCCTCGGCCACGGTGACCGTCGACCGCGACGGCGCCTGCCCGGTCGTGACGGTCGACGGCCCGGTCGACGAGTTCGGCGCCGAGCAGCTGCGCATCTGGCTCCTGGAGGCCAGCCACGGCGGGACGGGCCAGGTGGAGCTCGATCTCGGCGGCGCGACCCTGTTCAGCAGCGCGGCGGTGCGCGTCGTCCTGGCGATCGCCCGCATCGCCCGCAGCGAGAGCTGGCGGCTGGCCGTGCACGCGCCCGCGGGCGGCGTGATCCGCCACATCTTGCAGATCAGCGGCCTGGGCGACCTGGTCGACCTGCGCTGAAACGGGTGGTGGTCCGGCCGCAACCGTTTGGGGAACGGCTCCGGTGCACATGCTCCGGGAGTGAGACTCCGCCGCAGCGACCCGCACGGACCCGGGTACCGCCGTCGCCGCGCCGGGCG
>DATHAK010000150.1:0-23200 GCA_035296685.1 Blastococcus sp. | reverse complement strand
GGCATTCGGGTCGAACCGCTTGGCCACCTCGACCAGGGCGACGTGCGCGCAGGAAACGAGGTCCTCGCGACTCACGTGTCCGGGCAGCGAGATGCGGGCAGCGACCGCGTTGACCGCGAACGCGGCGAGCGGCAGGTGCTCTTTCACCAGGGCGTCGACCTCCAGCGGAGATCGGACGCCGGGGGCGGACGCGCGGTTCGGCTCGGGCCGTTCGCGCGTCGACCGCTGCGCCGAGGGCCGCACGGTGGGGCGCTCGGTGGCGAGGGAACGGGCTGGGCTCACGTCCTTCTTCTCGGCGCACCCGGGTGCTGATCGCACCGCCCTCGGCAATTTCCTCGCAGAACTTGAGCGCCGACTTCACGGCTCGGCTTGAGGCCCCCCTCCGGGGTGCCGATGGCAGGGGCGACGAAGCGTCCGGCGAGCAGCGCGAGCTGCCGGCCCGGGACGACGGAGCGAGACGACGGAAGGCGGTGGGCACGTGGACTACCAGCACCTGTCGACGTTGCTGTGGCGGGAGCAGGAGCTCCTGGACCTGCTGCTGTTCAAGGCCGAGGAGAAGCAGTACCTCATCGTCACCGGCAAGACCCGGTGGCTGGCGCGCATCGCCCACGAGATCGAGGTCGTCCTCGACCAGCTCCGCACCCTCGAGGTCGAGCGGGCCGCGGCCACCGAGGCGATCGCCGTGAAGCTGGGCCTGACCGCCAACCCGTCGCTCCGGCAGGTCGCCGAGGCCGCCCCCGCGCCGTGGAACGACCTGTTCGGCAAGCACCACGAGGCGCTCCTGGTGCTTGTGACCGACCTCCGCAGCCTCTCCGACGCCAACCGCGAGCTCATCGAGGGCGGGCTGGCCGCGATCGGCGAGGCCCTGCTGTCGGTGAAGACGCCGTCGGCCGGCACCTACGGCTCCACGGGCCGGGCCGACGACGGCTCGCACCGGGCCGTCACGCTGGACGGGGCGCTGTGAGTACCTTCTCGGGGCTCAACACCGCGACGACGGCCCTCTGGGCGCAGCGGCGCGCGCTGGACGTCACCGGCCAGAACATCGCCAACGTCAACACCGAGGGCTACTCCCGGCAGCGGATCGACCTGCAGGCCATCGGCGGCAGCGTCGTCCCGGCCTTCTTCTCCACCGGGACCGGCATCGGGAGCGGCGTCAACGCCGACGAGGTGCTGCGCATCCGCGACGCCTTCCTCGAGGGCCGCGGCCACACCGAGCACGCCAACACCGCCCGGCTGACCGTCGAGAACGAGGCCTACGAGCTGGTCATGCAGGCCTACCGCGAGCCCGGCGACACCGGGGTCCAGAGCCTCCTGTCGGACATGTGGAGCGGCTGGGAGGACGTCGCCAACCAGCCCCAGGACGAGGCGGCCCGCGGCCAGGTCCTCAAGCGCCTCGAGACGCTGGTCGGCGGCATCCACTTCAGCCAGGCCTCGCTGGGCGCGCAGTGGACCCAGTCCCGTGAGGCCCTCGACGTGCTCGTGGCGGACGTGAACGCGGCCGCCACCTCTGTCGCCGAGCTCAACCAGGCCATCAAGCGTGCCGTCCAGAGCGGTCTGCCGGCCAACGACCTCAGCGACAAGCGCGACGTGCTCGTCATGAAGCTCGCCGACCAGGTGGGCGCCACCGTGCGGCACCAGGACGACGGCGTCGTCGACGTCCTCGTCGGCGGCATGACGCTGGTCGCCGGCTCCACCGCGGCCACCTTCGCGACGGCGGGCACGTACAGCGTGGACGGCGTGGCGGGCGACCCGCCGCGCATCGTCACCGCCGCGGGCGGCTACACCGTGCGCGCGGGGGGCACCGCGGAGGGGCAGCTGAACTCGCTGAACACGATCATCCCGAGCTACCGGAACGCCCTGGACGCCACGGCGGTCAGCCTGGCGACGAGCCTCAACACCGCGCACGCCGCCGGCTGGGACCTCAACGGGACCCCCGGCACGGCGATCCTCGGCTCGAGCAGCGGACCGATCACCGCGGCCTCGCTGACCGTGCTGATCTCCGACCCCAAGCTGATCGCCGCCTCGAGCGTGGCCCCCACCGCCGGCGTGCCGGCCCTGGACCACGGCAACGCCGACGCGATCGCCCAGCTGCGCCGGTCCACCACCGGGGTCGACGCGAACTACCGGAAGATGATCGTCGAGCTGGGGGTGGAGGCGGCGGTCGCCGGCCGCAACCTCGACATCCAGACGGTCATCAGCACGCAGGTCGACGCGGCGCGGGAGTCCGTGGCCGGGGTCAATATCGACGAGGAGATGACCAACATGCTGTCGTTCCAGCACGCGTACTCCGCGGCCGGCCGGCTGATCACCGCGATCGACGAGACCCTGGACAAGCTCATCAACGGCACCGGCCGCGTGGGGCTGTGATCTGAGTGCGCATCACCCAGCGCGCCGTCGCGCTCACCAGCCTGCAGGGCCTCAACCGCAACCTCGACGCGGTCGGCCGGCTGCAGCAGCAGCTCACCTCCGGCCGGCTCATCAACCAGCCGTCGGACTCGCCGACCGGCACCAACCGCGCGATGCAGACCCGCTTCGACCAGGCCGCCGTCGCCCAGCAGCAGCGCAACATCGGCGACGCCAAGAGCTGGCTCGAGCAGAGCGACTCCGCCCTCCGGGAGATGCTCGACACGACCCGTCGCGTCCGGGACCTCACCGTGCAGGGCCTGAACACCGGCGCGAACACCGACACCAGCCGCCAGGCGCTGGCCACCGAGGTCGCCTCGCTGCGGGACGGCCTGCTCAGCCTGGCCAACCGGACCATCTCCGGGCGTCCGCTGTTCGGCGGGGTCACGCCCGGCCAGAAGGCCTACGACGCCACCGGCGCCTACGTGGGCCAGGCCGGCCCGCCGGTCACCCGGCGCGTCTCGGACACCGAGACCGTCCGGGTCGACACGACCGGCCCGGAGGCGTTCGGTCCCGTCGGCAACGACCTGTTCGCCGTCGTCGACCGGATCGCCACCGACTTGCTGGCCGACCCGACCGCGCTGGCCACCCACCTCGACGACCTCGACACCGTCATGAAGACGATGCTGACCGCGGTCGCCGACATCGGGTCCCGCGCCGCGCGCGTCGAGCGGGAGGAGCAGGTGAACGCCGACCGCGCGCTCACCCTGTCCTCGCAGCTGGCGGAGACCGAGAACATCGACCTGCCGAACACGATCATGCGGCTGCAGATGCAGCAGGTCGGGTACGAGGCGGCGCTCGCCGCGACCGCCAAGGCGCTCTCGCCGACGCTGCTCGACTACCTGTACTGATGACCCCGCGCCCCGACGACCGGCCGAGGAGGCTGCCCGCATGACGCCGTCCCCGGTCGCCACCCTGGCGGCGCCGGCCCGGCCGGCGGGAACGACGCCGGCGCCCGTGCCGCCCCCGGTACAGGTGCTGGCGTTCGCCGAGCCGATCCCGGGCTTCCCCGGGCACCGCGACTACGTCCTGCTGCCCGCCGAGGCGGGCGGGCGGCTGTTCTGGCTGCAGTCGGTCGCACCGGACGGGCCCCGCTTCCTCGCCGTGCCCGCCGCCCCGTACTTCCCGGACTACGCCCCGGTGCTGCCGCAGGCCGCGTGCGGGGAACTCGGGCTGGCGGACGCGGCGGCGGCCGACCTCTACTGTCTGGTGACGGTGCCGGACGGCGACGTCGCCGCCGCGACGGCGAACCTGCGGGCGCCGGTGGTCGTCAACCCGGCCGCCTCCCGGGCCCGCCAGGTCGTGCTGACCGACGGGGGTCTTCCCATCAGGCGGCCACTGCGCCGATAACGATTCGGGAGAGCGCGCACCTGTGGCGCTTCCCGATGCCCGCCCGGCGGGCACTGCCACGGACGGCTACACACACCACACCCATGGAGGGGTACTCGTGCTCACACTCACCCGCAGCGTCGGCGAGACGATCCGGATCGGCGACGACATCGAGGTCCACGTCGTGGAGGTCCGCGGCGGCACCGTCCGGCTGGGGTTCAAGGCGCCTCGCGAGGTCGCGATCCACCGCGAGGAGGTCTACCGGCAGATCGCCGAGGCCAACCTGCTCGCCGCCCAGGTGACCGCCGACAGTCTCGGCGCGCTGGCGGCGTTCGCGCCGGCCCCGGCGGCGGATGCGGTGACCCCGGCCGACGACGATGGTTCGCGCGAGGGCGGGACCGACAGCCCGGCGTCGTCCGAGGACGCCCGCGCCTGACAGATCTGCATGGCCCGATGGCCAGGGTTTTCGTCAAGGACTGCCGACGTGTCCGACCGCCGCGGTCCCGCGCCAGCGACACGGGCAACTTCTGCCGAAGAACCACCCCGCAACTGCGTGAGACACGTCGACTCTTGGCCCCTCATTTCGGCTTGAGTAGGGCAGATTTCCCTCAGAGCAAGTGACAGGGGGCGATCACCATGCAACACAGTGCAGTCAACGCACAGGCAGACGTCGAGCAGGTCGGCGAGCCGGAGTCCGTGGTGGTCCACGTGCAGCTGCGGCCGCGCCGTGGTGCCACGCGCAAGTGCCTCGCGGCGCTCGCGGCGCTGGCCGCCGAGCACCCCGAGGTCTCCTTCGCCGTGACCGGGTTGAGCAAGGACGACCGCGTCGTCCGCGTGACCGTGGGCGTGGACCTCGGCCCGCGCACCGCCGTCGCCAAGTTCTCGCCCCAGGCACAGGCCGCCTACGCGTTCGTCAGCGCGATCTTCGCGTCGCTCTACGACCACATGCCGGTCTACACGGCCGAGCCCAGTGGCGCCGAGCGGGCCGCGGCCGCGGTCCTGCTGGAGCAGGCCGCCCACGGCGCGAACGCGGCCGACGTCCTGGAGGGGCTGCCCGCCACCCCGGCGTCCCCGGTGCCCGCGCCGCGCCTGCCGGGCGCCGGTGAACGCATCCCGGCCTGACGGCCTCCCGAGCGACTTCCGGACCTCCTTCCCCGAGGTCCTCCTTCCCCGTAGTCCCCAGGAGTACCCGGTGTCCGATACCGTCCCGACCCCTTCGTCCACCGCCACCGACCCCCGCGCCCGCGTCCGCCAGCCGCTGATCTTCGGCGGCATCCCGGAGGTGGAGGGATGGGCGCTGGCGCCCATCACGCCCCGCGACCGGGTGCACTTCCGCGTCGACCGGGAGCTGCCGCTCGAGGAGTTCCGCGCCGACCTCCCCGACGGCGTCACGGTCAGCTACGACCAGGGTGAGGGCCTCTACCGCGTCGACGGTGCCTGCGGCTCCGCGCAGGTGCTGGCCGACTGGATCCGCGCCTGGGCCGCCCGCCACGGCAGCTCCACGGTCGGCCTCCGCGCCGAGACCGACGTCCGCCGCCGCGCCCCCCGGGACCTGCCGTCGGACTTCCTGAACGACCTGTGCCGGCACTACGGCCCGGTCAGCCTCAAGCGGCTGCAGCGGAACATGAGCACGATCCGCCTGCACCTGCCCGACCCGGACGACCTGGGCCAGCAGGTCTACGAGTGGGTGCTGAAGGCGGTCGCGCAGTACGACGAGACCAAGGGAGTGCCGTTCGGGGCCTTCCTTGCGACGCAGCTGTCCAAGTGGGTGCACGACCTGGGGCGCAACGCCCACGGTCGCACCGCCGCCGACACCGAGCACAAGCAGCAGAAGGCGGTCGCCGCCTTCATCGCCGAGCACCAGCGGCGGCCCAGCGAGAAGGAGCTCGCCGCCTACATGGGGCAGAGCGTCGCGACCCTGCGGCGGAACTCCCAGACCGTCGCCACGCTGAACGGGCTGCGCAACCTGCAGTCGCTGGACGGCGGGCCGGACGCCACCGAGATCCTGCTGCCGGACTCCTCCGAGGCCCCCGACGAGATCATGGGCGAGGCAGAGCAGACCCTGCTCTCGCACGCCCTGACCGCCGCCTGCGCGCCGGACCCGACCGCCCGCCGCGACCAGCGGGCCGGTCAGCCGAACGTGCTGGGCTGGGCGACCTGGTACCTCACCACCTGGGGCGGGGTCACCAAGACGCAGCTGTCGAGCGACCTCAACACCTCGGTGCGGAACATGAACGTCTACGCCGACCGGGTGGAGCAGGCGCTCAAGGTGCGGCTGGCCGAGCTCGTCGACTAGTTCCAGGCGAGCAGGACGGTGCAGGCGACGCGACCCTCGCGACGCGCTGGAGGTGGTCGCCGACGGGGACCGTCGCCACGGGCCGGGCGCTGTCGTAGTCGATGACGACCACCTCGTCCTCGCCGCTGACCGACACCCAGCACTCGTCGCCGCCCGGGCCGTTGGTCGACCAGTAGGGCTTCTCGCCGACGTCGACGAGCCGGTAGTCCTCGGTCTGCCGGTCGACGATCGCGGCGTAGCCGTCCATCGTCCCGGCCGCGCACAACGTCGTCCCCGCCGCGTTCATCGCCAGGCCGTGGTGGGCGGAGTCCAGGACGTATTGCTCCCGCGGCAGCCCGTCCGTGCGGTCGGGCAGCTCCACGACCCGGCGGACGGCGCCGACGGCGGGCTCACCGTCGTAGGTGGTCGTCCCGTCGATGTCCGGCGCCTGGGTGTCGAACTCGACGAAGCCGTGGAAGAACGAGACCTGCAGGTAGACGAAGCGCTCGTCCGGCGCGACCGCCATCGGGCGCACCGCCGACTCCATTCCCGGGTAGCCGGCCTCGGCCAGCTCCGCGCCCATGTCCCCCCGCGACTCGATCGACATGTCGCTGTTCCGGACGATCTGGAAGACCCGCTCGCCCTTGGCGGTGTCGTAGGCGACACCGAGCTCGTTCCGGTCGACCGGGGTGTAGACCCGGCCGATGCTGGCGTGGAAGATCCGCTCGCCGTCACGGGTGTAGTTGTTCTCGTGCGGGATGTCGCCGCTGGGGAACTCACGCAGCTTCCGCCCGCTCGCGATGTCGAGCTCGTGCACCTTGTTCGCCGTCGAGTCGCTGACCAGCAGGCGGGTGCCGTCGGGGGGATGCCCATGTGGTCGGCGCGGTAGCCCTCCATCGGGAAGCGCCAGACGATCGCGCCGGAGGCCAGGTCGATGCCCACGACGTCGGCGAAGCTGGGACGGCTGACCGCGACCATCCGCCCGTCGGCGGTGGTTAACATGTCGTCGGTGTACTGGTCGTGGCCCTCGCCCACGCCCTGCTGGACGGCGAGATAGAACGCGAGCTCGTCCGGGCTGGAGAGGATCTCCGCCATCCGCTCGGCGCGGTCCGGGATGGTGTCGATCGTCCGGATCGGCCGGTGGCTCCTGGCGTCGACCACGGTCGCCGTGCCCGACCAGTTGTTGCCCACGAACATGACCTCGCGCGCCGCCGGCGCCGCGCCTGCCCGCGGTGCCGCCTGAGCGGGAGCGGGGCCCGCGGTCAGGGCGCTCGTGGCGAGCGCGACGACGGCGGCGGACCTTCGGCGCATCGGGTGGCTCCCTCGGTTGCTGTTACCCGCGGGTAACGCGGCAACGGTCCGGCGGTTACGCGGGCAGCTGGGGCGGAAGGCTGGGAAAACGCTGCGTGCACGGGTCCATCGGCGTCCGGCGCTGCCGATATCCACCACGTGACAGCACGGACGGGGACCCTGGACCGCAGCCGACCTCCGGGCCGGGCTGCAGGCGGGCGGGTCGTCCCCCCGGCGGCGGACGGGTGCGCGTGAGCGCCCTGCCGACCGGGGATCCCGGGCCGGAGGTTCTCGTGCCGCACTGGCTGGCCGCCGAGCAGCGGGTGCAGCTGGCCGCGGCGGTCCGCGCGGCGCTGACCGGCCGGCTGGTGCACCCCGTGGCCGCCATCCACCTCGAGGACGTGCTCACCGAGCTGCACGTGGCCGCGGCGCGCGACGCCGTGTGGCCCGCGTCGGCCGCCCGCGTGCGGATGGCCACCGGCTGGGACGCCGACGTCCTCCCGGTCCGGCTCAGCACGGCCGAGCTGGACAGCGTGCTGGCCGTTCCCGGCCTGCCCGATGCTCTGCGCTCCGTCCTCGGCGAGGTCCGCGCGTGATGGACACCGGGTTCGGCGGGTCCTCCGCCGGCCTCCTGCAGCGCCTGCGGCCCACCCGGGTCGGGGTGGCCGACCTGCGCGACGTCGCCGAGCGGCTCCTGCCCACCGTGGCGGTGCCGGGCCTCCGCGCGGAACTGGTCCAGCGCTCCGGTGCCGGGTCGGTGCTCCTCCTCGAGGAGGACGAGCGCACCGTCCGCATCGGACTCGCCGAGCTCGCCGACGACATGACCCGCGACGGGGTGTCGCCCACGTCGACCGGGATCGCCACGGCGCTGGCCGCCTGGGTCGTCCGCCGGCCGGTCACCGATCGGCAGGCGTCCCTCGCCGGCGTCGCCGTCCTGCACTGGGCCGACCGCCGGCAGACCGCCGTCGGGTGGCGCGTCGTCGTCCGCCGCGGGGACCTGGCCCTGCCCTGGACGCCCTCGCCGACGGCGGGGCGCGCCGAGGTGGCGAGCACCCGGTCGACGGCCACCGACCGCGCCCGCGACGTTCCCCTGGACCTCCGCGTCGAGGGACCGGTGGCGCTCTGGTCGCACGCCGACGTCCCGGTGCTGGCCACCGGCGCCCTCGTGGCGCCCGAGCGCATGATCGACGCCGTCGCCGCTGCCGGCCTGGCCATCCCGGACATGCACGTGGTGGTCACGCCGGAGCGGCCGGTCGCCTGCGCCGAACGGGGGGTCGCCGCCCGGCTGGCCGGCGAGACGCCCGAGGCCAGCGTCACGCTGCCCTGGCAGGCCCTGGCCGCCGTTCCCTGGGTCTGAACCGGCCCGATCCCCGGTCCCGCTCCGGGATGGGCCCGCGGCGCCGGGACAGCTAAGGCGTGGTCCCTGCTCCGCTCCGCTGCACCTGGCCGTCGAGTCGGTCTGCGACCGCCTCGCAGGCGGGGTCGTTCGAGTCGCCGTGAACAGTGATCGTCCACTTCTCGCCGTATGCGATGCAGTACGGGGCACCCCCGTCCAGTGCGGCCATGTCCTTGTCCCGGTCCCCGGCGGATCGGTACACGTCCACGTCGAACAGCGCCTCGCTGTCACGGCTCCAACAGGAACCGGCATGTGCGAGGTCACCGCTCCGCGGCTCTGCCTCGGTCAGTACCGGGCAGTCGATGCCGGCTGCGCGGAGGCTGGTGACGAGGCCGGGTACGGAGGCGTCACTGGTGCCGCAGGCCGATGACGACGAGACAGCTGCGAGGAGAACCATCACACTGAGTGTGCGTTTGATCACGCTTCTCATTTCACCCGCACGAGTGCGGATTGTCTGAGGGGATCTGCCGCGGTCTCACCCGAATTGGCGGGGCGAGCCGCGTTCTCCGACTCGCTGGTCGGGGTGACCGCTCGCACACAGGAAGCAGCCACGTGCCTGGATCACGCAGCCGGAGCCTCCGGGCAGTGGCAGCCGGGCTGGTTGTGACAGATGTGCGCGTCCGTTACCGGAGGGACTCGGGTGAACCCCTGTGTCGGGTGCCGGCGATTGCCTGAGTGAGTGACCGCGCCCCTTCGCCGGTCGCCCCGGGCCGAGGAGGGTGTTCCCTGACCGCCCTCGTCGTCCTGCTCGCCGTCGCCGTCGCGCTGGTGGGCATCCTGTTCGGCATCGTCCGCACCCACGGGTCCGACCCGGGCCGCGCCGCGCCGGCCACGCGGCCGCACCGCACCGCCCCCGGCCCGGCATACCGGACGGGTGCGCAGCACCGCATCGAGGACGCGCACACCGGCAGCCTGTCGGCGACCGCGATCCTGCGGGCGCTCAACGAGGGCGTCGGATGGGTAGGACGCGTCCCCGGTGTGATCCACGTGGAGCGGGCCGACCTGAACGCAGCCCTTCCCTCTGACACCGACACCGAGCTACTGACGCGGAGGTCACCAGCGGGCCCGGGTATCGGGCGACGTCGACCGCGCTCGTCCTCTGGACCGGCGGACACGTGATGCCCGACCCGGAGGACCGCACCAGGCGGGCGGTGGATGACCCCTGGAGGCCCTCACCGTGCCGTCGTCGGAGTCAGCAACCCGCTGACCTGCACAGGGGGAGGCTAGGAGATGTAGCCGAACTCCCAGTGCCAGGGCTCGGGCTTCTCGCCGCCCGGGCGCGCCCACTCCGGCTGCACGAACCCGAACCGGCCGGCGTTGGCCGTCATCCAGTTCCACTGCGCCGAGTGCGCGATGTGGATGCCGCCGCACAGGTCGACCGCCAGCGCCCAGCCGTGGTTGGACGTGCCCGGCACCGCGGCCAGCGCCGGCTTGCGGGCGAAGGCGGACACCTGGCCGGCCAGCGACCGGTAGGAGTCGGTGATGCACAGCGGCGTGCCGAAGGCGGTCGCGTACTCCGCGCTCATCCGGCCGTAGGCGGCCGCGGCGTCGCAGCGCAGCGCGTGCCGGCCGACGCCCAGCGCGCACAGCGCCTCACCCGGGATCTGGCCGTTGCTCCAGCCACCCCACGCCGGCGTCACCGGGCCGGGAGCGGGCAGGGCCGCGCCGCAGGCACCACGGTCGCCGCCGGGGGGCAGCGCCGCGTTGGCCTGCGCCGGGGCCGGCAGCGTCACGCGGGTGGCCGAGGAACCGGCCGCCACCGAGCGCACGCCGACCTGGAAGGTACCGGCGGAGGCGCCGACGACGTCCCCGTCGCCCAGGTAGATGCCGACGTCCTCACCGCCGGGGGCGAAGACCAGGTCACCGACCTGCAGGTCGGTCACTGCGACCGGCGCGCCGGCGGCCCACTGCGTCTGCGGCGAGGTGGGGACGGCGTAACCGGCGAGCAGCCAGCTGGCGGAGGTGAACCCGCCGCAGTCGTAGCTGTCCGGACCGGAGGTGCCCGGCACGAACGGCTTGCCCAGCTGCGAGAGGGCCGTGCTCACGGCGGCGACGGTCTCCGCCGGCAGCACGGTGACCGGCCGGTTACCCGCCACGGCCCACGCGACGCCGGGGATCGGCCGGCCGGCGGCGTCCAGCGCCGGGGACATGCCCGGGGGCAGGTCCGCGAGGTCGGCCAGGCCGGCCGCCGGGGGAGCCTCGATGCCGGCCGCGGCGAGGGTGGTCAGGTAGTCCTGCCAGCGCTGCATGGCCTTCTGGTTGCGGTCCTGCTGCTCGCCGGCTGCCGGGATCGCGCTCAGGCCGGCCAGCCGGGCGCTGACCTCGGGGCTCAGGTCGTCGACCTTGGCGCGCACCTTCGCGAGGACGGCCTCGGCCCGGTCGGTGGCGACCTCGATGGCCTCCTCGGCGCGCGCGACACGCTCGGCCGCGGCGGCCAGCGCCGTGCCGGTGCGCTCGGCACGGACGACCGCGCCCTCGAGCTCGCGGTCGGACAGGTCGGCCAGGGCCGAGCGGTACAGGACGTCGGACGTCGCCGACGGGGCGTGGACGCTCAGGCCCAGCAGGGGGTAGCGCTCGACGGCGCCGGCGCGGTACAGGTCGGCGGCGGTCGATCCCACGACCTGCTGGTCGGCGGTCACCTGGGCGAGCGCCGCCTGCTCGGCCTCGTGGGCCTGCTGCAGCTCGGCCCGCCGCTGGGTGACCTCCTGCTCGAGCTGCCGGTACCGGCCCGCCTGCTCGAGCAGCGAGCTCTGCGCGGTGAGTGCCAGGCTGGTGACGTCGAGCGGGTTGCCGCCCTGACCGCCGTCCTGGCCGCCGGGCAGCACCATCGAGGCGACCGCAGGAAGCAGCAGGGTGCTCATGGCGACCACGCCGAGGCGGGTGGACCACCGCGACCGCGGGCGGTCCTGCGGGGCCGGCCGCGCGGCCTTGCCCCGTGCCTTGCGGGTGGCCGGCTTGCGGGTCGCCGGCTTGCGAGCGGGCTTGCGAGCAGCGGGCTTCCGGGTGCCCGTCCCGGCCGCAGCCGTGCGGACGGCGGCCGCCGCGGCCGTGCGCAGCCCGTCGGCCTGGGCCGGGGTGAGCGTGCGGCCCTCGGCGAGCGCCTGCCGGAGCGCGATCGCCTCGCGCAGGGCCTGCGCCTCGCGGGCGCTGATCACCGGACGGCCGCCGGTGGCCGACCGGCTGCCGGGGCGCGAGGACGTGCGGGAGGGCGTGCGTGATGCAGGCACTGCAGCGTCCCCCGGCGGTCTCGTCATCGTTCCTGGCGTGCTCCGGCCGCGGGTGCGGACCGGAGCGTTCGACCAGGTGATCGACGTGCCGAGGGGGGTCGCTGAAAGGGTTCTCACCCTGTCTCACCCCTCCGGGTGAGAGTGAATCCTCAGGACGGCGGCAGGGCGCGGCTCAGGGCGCCCACCAGGCGCCGTGCCGGTGCACCAGCGGGATGCGCAGCTGACCGCCGTCCTCCGTGGAGATGACCAGTTCGAGTCCGGTGATCCGCAGCGGCGGACCGTCGTCCTCCGGCTCCAGGAGCTGCCCGGTCGCCAGGGGGATCGGGGGCACGACGAGGACGTCCTCGCCGGGCGGCTGAGCCATCGGGATCCTCCAGAGGGGTGCGCGGGCGCACCCACCGTAGGGGCCCGCCCCCGGAGAAGGCGCGGTCCGGGTGGCCCTCCGCTGGGAGAGGGGCCACCCGGCCCGATGGGTCCTTCTTTTCAGCGGTTCGTCAGCGCTTCTCCACCGGTACGAAGGCCCGCTCCGTGGCGCCGGTGTACAGCTGGCGCGGTCGGCCGATCTTCGTCTGGGGGTCGGCGATCATCTCGCGCCACTGGGCGATCCAGCCGGGCAGCCGGCCGAGGGCGAACAGCACGGTGAACATCCGCGTCGGGAAGCCCATGGCCCGGTAGATGAGGCCGGTGTAGAAGTCGACGTTGGGGTAGAGCTTGCGCTGGACGAAGTAGTCGTCCTTCAGCGCGATCTCCTCGAGCTGGCGGGCCAGGTCGAGCATCTCGTTGTTGCCGCCGAGCTTGTCCAGCACGGTGTCGGCCGTCGCCTTCACGATGGCCGCCCGCGGGTCGTAGTTCTTGTAGACCCGGTGGCCGAAGCCCATCAGCTTGACGCCGGGCTCCTTGTTCTTGACCCGCTCGACGAACCGGGGGATGTCGCCGCCGTCGCGCTGGATCGCCTCGAGCATCTCCAGCACCGACTGGTTGGCGCCGCCGTGCAGCGGGCCGAAGAGGGCGTTGATGCCGGCGGAGACCGACGCGAAGAGGTTGGCGTGCGAGGAGCCGACCAGGCGCACCGTCGACGTCGAACAGTTCTGCTCGTGGTCGGCGTGCAGGATGAAGAGCATGTCGAGCGCCTTGACCAGGTCGGGGTCCTGCTCGTAGGGCTCGGCGGGGAAGCCGAAGGTCATCCGCAGGAAGTTCTCGACCAGCCCGCAGGAGTTGTCGGGGTACAGGAACGGCTGCCCCACCGACTTCTTGTAGGCGTAGGCCGCGATGGTGGGCAGCTTCGCCAGCAGCCGCAGGGTGGAGATCTCCACCTGCTGCTCGTCGAACGGGTCGAGCGAGTCCTGGTAGAAGGTCGACAGCGCGCTGACCGCCGACGAGAGCACCGGCATCGGGTGCGCGTCCCGCGGGAACCCGTTGAAGAACATCTTCAGGTCCTCGTGCAGCAGCGTGTGCCGGCGGATGCGCTGGTCGAACTCCTCGAGCTGGTCGGCGGTGGGCAGCTCGCCGTAGATCAGCAGGTAGGTGACCTCGAGGAAGTTCGACTGCTCTGCCAGCTGGTCGATCGGGTACCCGCGATAGCGCAGGATCCCGGCGTCCCCGTCGATGTAGGTGATCGCCGACGTGCAGGACGCCGTGTTCACGAAGCCGATGTCGAGGGCGACCTTGCCGGTCGTCGACAGCAGCTTGCTCGTGTCGATGCCGTCGGCGCCCTCGGTCGCCTCGACGACGGGCAGGGACAGTTCTCCACCTGGGTAGCTCAGGGCTACATCTGTCTCGGTCATCGGAGGGGACGCTACTGCGCTCGGCGTCGACCTGCGCCCCGACCGCTCACGGGTGGGTCATCGAGAGCACGTCGAGCGCCTCGTCGAGCTGTTGCTCGGTGAGCTTGCCCTGCTCCACGTAGCCCCGCTCCAGGACGACCTGGCGGATCGTCTTGCGCTCCTTCAGCGACTGCTTGGCCACGATCGCGGCCTCCTCGTAGCCGATGTACTTGTTCAGCGGCGTGACGATCGACGGCGAGGACTCCGCCAGCTCCCGGCACCGCTCGACGTTGGCGGTCGTGCCGTCGACGGTGCGGTCGGCGAGGATCCGGCTGACGTTGGCCAGCAGCCGGATCGACTCCAGCACGTTGCGGGCCATCAGGGGCAGCGTGACGTTGAGCTCGAAGTTGCCGGTCGTGCCCGCGAAGGTGACCGCGGCATCGTTGCCGATGACCTGGGCGGCCACCTGGATCGTGGCCTCGGGGATCACCGGGTTCACCTTGCCGGGCATGATCGAGCTGCCGGGCTGCAGGTCGGGGAGGTAGATCTCGCCCAGGCCGGTGCGCGGCCCGGAGCCCATCCAGCGCAGGTCGTTGGCGATCTTCACCAGGCCGACGGCGATCGTCTTGAGCTGACCCGAGGCCTCCACGAGGGCGTCGCGGGAGCTCTGCGCCTCGAAGTGGTTGCGGGCCTCCGACAGCGGCAGCTCCATCTCGGCGGCCAGCCGGTCGATGATCGCGGCGGCGAACCCGGGCGGGGTGTTGATGCCCGTACCGACCGCCGTCCCGCCGAGCGGCAGCTCGCCGATGCGGGAGAGCGAGGACTGCAGCCGCTCGATGCCGTAGCGGACGGCGGCGGCGTAGCCCCCGAACTCCTGGCCGAGGGTGACCGGGGTGGCGTCCATGAGATGCGTCCGGCCGCTCTTGACGACGTCGGCGAACTCCTCGGCCTTGCGCTCGAGCGACTCCGCCAAGTGGTCCAGCGCGGGGATCAGCGTGACGACGATCGCCCGGGTCGTTGCGATGTGGATGGCTGAGGGGAAGACGTCGTTGGACGACTGCGAGGCGTTGACGTGGTCGTTGGGGTGCACCGGACTGCCGAGCGCCTCGGTGGCCAGGGTCGCGATGACCTCGTTGGTGTTCATGTTGCTCGACGTGCCGGAGCCGGTCTGGAAGACGTCGATCGGGAAGTGCTGGTCCCAGTCGCCGCGGGCGACGCTCGCCGCCGCCTCGGTGACGGCTCGCGCGATCCCGGCATCCAGGACGCCCAGCTCGGCGTTCACCGTGGCGGCGGCACCCTTGATGGCGGCGAGGGCTCCGATGAGCTCCCGCTCGATGGGCGTCCCGGAGATGGGGAAGTTCTCGACGGCGCGCTGCGTCTGGGCCCGCCACTTGGCCCACGCGGGGACGCGGACCTCGCCCATGGAGTCGTGCTCGACGCGGTAGTCGGCGCCGTCGAGGTCTGCGGTGTCCTGCGGTGCGGCCACGCTGTGCTCCTGATGGTGTGGATGGGAACCGTGCTCCGGGAGCGACCCTAGACACCCCCATCCGGACGCGACGGTTCCGGTCCGGCGGCCGGTGGCCGATAGGACCAGAGCGGGCGCCCGCCCGCGCGCGAGACCCAGCCCCGGGAGGGCCTGCATGTCCCAGCCGCCGTACCCACACGCCGACGGGCTGCCTCAGCAGCCCGCGCAGGACGGCGCCGGGGGCTGGCAGCCGCCCGCAGCCCCGTACGACCCGGGCCCACCCGCGGTCGTGTGGGGACCGCCTCCCGGACCGTCCTGGTCACCCCCGGGAGCGCTGTCGTGGGAGCCGCCCTTCGGGCCACCCCTCGCCGGCCCCGTGCCCGTGCCGCCGCGGCACGCCGGCAACCCCGTCCTGCTCGTCCTGGTGGCGCTGGCCGCACTGCTGGTCGGCGGTGTCGGCGCCGGGGTCCTGGTGACCGTGATGCACGCGGCCCAGGCCGAGGAGATCGGCCGCGCCGTCGGCGAGGAGGTCTCCCGGTCGATGGAGGACGCCGTGGGCGGCTTCATGGGGGGCGAGTGGGGGGCCGGCGGCCCCATGGGCTCCGGTCCGGTGGAGGAGTTCCCCGCGGTGGCGCCCGGTCCTCTCGGCCCCGACCCGGTGCTGGACGGCTACGCCGCCGACTGCTTCACCGGGGACCTCCAGGCCTGTGACGATCTCTTCTACGAGTCCCCGCCGATGTCCGAGTACGAGGAGTACGCGGCAACCTGTGGAGGACGCGTGAAGCTGTACGCCGTTCTGTACTGCACCGAGCTCGAGTGAGCCACGCGGTGGCCCCCGTCCCGCCGGCCCCCGCCTGACCGGACGCGCGGACTGCCGTGACCCATCCCCCGCAGAGCTCGCCGCAGGACGGCGGCGGTCCGGCGGCCGGGGGCGAGGCCCCGGCCTGGGTTCCGCAGGCGGCGCCGTCCTGGGCCCCGTCCTGGAGCCCGCCGCCAGCTGCCGGCCCGTCCCCACCACTCCCGACGGTCCGGTCGCGGAAGCGTCGCCTGCTCGTGCCGGTCCTCGCCGGTGTGGCCGGCGGGCTGCTCGCGGGGTCGGCGGGGCGGCCGGGTGCGGGCGTCCGCGCTCGAGGCGTGCACGGAGCTCGAGTGACTGCTGGTTCCCGGCGGCGCGACGCGCACCGGCCGCGGGACCCGAGGTGGTGGAGCTAGCTGTCCCGGACCCCTAGCATCCGCACCGCAGATCCCCGCCCGACTCCTGAGGAGTGACCTCCATGTCTCAGCCGCCGTACCCGCCGCAGGGCGGCAACGAGCCCGGGGGCCAGCAGCCCGGTTCGGGTTGGAACCCGCCGGGCGGGGCCGACGACCCCACCCGGCAGTTCAACGCCCCGGGGTCCGAGGGTCAGCGTGACCAGACACAGCAGTTCGGTCCGCCCCCGTACGGACAGCAGGGTCAGCAGGGTCAGCCGCCCTACGGCCCGCCGGGGCAGCAGCCGCCCTACGGCCAGCCGCAGTACGGGCAGCAGCAATACGGCCAGCCCCAGTACGGCCAGCCGCAGTACGGGCAACCGGGTCAGCCGCCCTACGGCCCGCCGGGGCAGCAGTGGGGTCCTCCCGGAGGTCAGCCCCCGAAGGGCAACAAGAACACGCTGATCGCCCTGATCGTGGCCGGTGTCGTCATCCTCGCCGCCGTCGGGGTGGCGCTGTTCCTGCTCCTCGGGAACGACGACGACGACAGCACCACCGCGAGCGCCTCGACCTCGGCGTCGAGCGCGGAGACCAGCTCGTCGACGTCGGAGCGGTCGACGTCGTCGTCGAGCTCCTCCTCGTCGTCGACCGCCGCACCCACCAGCAGTGCCTCGGGCATCCCCCCGGCGACGGTGCAGCCGGACGGTCTGGGCGACGACCCGACCTTCAACCAGATGGCCCAGAGCTGCTACGACGGCGACATGCAGGCCTGTGACGACCTGTTCCTCCAGTCCGACGTCGACTCGGCCTACGAGGCCTACGGCGACACCTGCGCCGGTCGTCAGCCGGAGGGCACCGACGTGTTCTGCACGGTGTCCTTCCCCGGCGACTGACGCCGAACGGCACCAACCGGCCCGGCTCCTCCTGCGAGGAGCCGGGCCGGTTCGCGTCGTGGCCGTCCGGGCGCGGTGGGCGGCTACGGTCGGGAGCCATGCCCGACGAGCCGACCCCGGACGGTCCACCGGTCCTCCGCGCCTCAGATGCCGACCGCGAGGCCGTCGTCGCCCGGTTGCAGAAGGCGGTCGGGGACGGACGGCTCGACCTCGACGAGTTCGGCCAGCGGGCCTCGGCGGCCTACGCGGCGAAGACGACGGCGGAGCTCGACCTCCTGATGGCGGACCTGCCCGCCGACGCACCGCCAGGCACGGAGATCGTCGGCACCCGCGTCCAGGAGTCGATCAGCCTCGTCTTCGGCGACGTCGTCGTGGCCGGCGGCGCGACGGTGCCGCGGAAGGCCGGCACCGTTTTCGGCGACATCCGCATCGACCTGCGCGGCCTGCGTACCGACGCCGACCGCGTCGAGCTCGAGCTGTCCACGGTCTTCGGCAACATCCAGGTCATCGTGTCTGAAGGTGTTGACGCCGAGCTCCAGGGGCGGACGGTGTTCGGCAACCGCACGGTCGACCTCGCGCCTGTCGCCCGCCTGGAGGGCACGCCGCTGGTCGTCGTCCGTGGCCGGAGCGTGTTCGGTGACCTGCGACTCCGCAGCCTGACGCCGGGGGAGTCGGCCAGCCGCTGGCGGGCCCTGATGGACCGGCTCGCCGAGCGCCATCTGCCGCCGCCGATTGCTCCCCCTCCGCCGCTACCGCCCCGGCGCCCCTGACGGGTCGTCCTGCTCCTCGTCGGACCGGTCGAAGGAGACGGCGGAGTAGGCGCGCAGCTTCTCCAGCGAGTGCAGGCTGTCGATCGAGCGGATGGTGCCCGACCGCGAGCGCATGACCAGGGACTGCGTCGTGCAGCCGCCGGAGCTGTACCGCACGCCGCGCAGCAGTTCGCCGTCGGTGATGCCGGTGGCCACGAAGAAGACGTCGCCGCGCACCAGGTCGTCGATGTGCAGCACGCGGTCGAGGTCGTGACCGGCGTCGATGGCCTTCTGCCGCTCGTCGTGGTCCTTGGGCCAGAGCTTGCCCTGGAGCGCACCGCCCATGCACTTGAGGGCGCAGGCGGCGATGATGCCCTCGGGTGTTCCGCCGATGCCGAGCAGCAGGTCCACGCCGGTGCCCTCGCGGGCCGCGGCGATGGCGCCGGCGACGTCGCCGTCGGTGATGAACTTGATCCGGGCGCCGGCCTCCCGGACCTCCTGCACCAGCTTCTCGTGCCGGGGACGGTCGAGGATGCAGACGGTGACGTCGCCGCGGGAGCTCTTCTTCGCCTTGGCGATGCGGGCGATGTTCTCGGCGACCGGGGCGGTGATGTCGACGACGTCGGCGGCGGCCGGTCCGGTTGCCAGCTTCTCCATGTAGAAGACGGCCGAGGGGTCGTACATCGCGCCGCGGTCGGCGACGGCCATGACGGCGATCGCATTGGGCATGCCCTTGGCCATCAGCGTTGTGCCGTCGATCGGGTCGACCGCGACGTCGCACGCGGGGCCCTGCCCGTCGCCGACCTCCTCGCCGTTGTAGAGCATGGGCGCCTCGTCCTTCTCGCCCTCGCCGATGACGACGACACCGTTCATGCTCACGGTGCCGATCAGGGCCCGCATCGCGTCGACGGCCGCGCCGTCTCCGCCGTTCTTGTCGCCCCGGCCCACCCACCGCCCCGCGGCCATGGCGGCCGCCTCGGTGACGCGGACGAGCTCGAGGGCGAGGTTGCGGTCGGGGCGCGGGCGATCGGAGCTGAAGCCGCGGCGCGCCGGGACGGGGCCTTCGGGGACGGGCAGCGGCACGGGACCTCCTGGGTGGCCGCACGTCGGCGGGCGGCAGAGGGGGAGAGCTCTGCTGCGATCCTAGGTGCATGACCGGAACGGGCCCGACGAGCCAGCCCCCGCTCAGTACAGGCGATACCGCGGCGGACGAGACGGCGCAGCCGCAGGTGGACCCCGCGATCGCGCGGGCCGCCCGGATGAACGCCGCCAACATGGTGCGGTCGCTGCTGCCGCTGGTGCTCATCTGTCTGGCCATCGTGTGGTGGACCGGCTTCCGGCAGAGCGGCGACGTGAACCCGGTCCGCGAGATCGACCCGTCGAGCACCGTCGACCTGGCCGCGGCCCGGGCGGGCTACCCCCTCCTCGTGCCCCAGGGGCTCCCCGAGGACTACCGGCCGACCAGCGCCCGGACCGACGCCGGCGATGCGGGCGAGGGCGATCCGGTGACGCTCGAGGTCGGGTACGTGACGCCCACGGAGGAGTTCGCCCAGTTCGTGGTGAGCGACGACCCGCGGGCGGATGCGGTCGCCGCCGTGCTCGACGGAGCCCAGGACGACGGGACCGCCGAGATCGAGGGGCAGTCATGGACCCGGTCGACGACGGAGCGGGGCGAGACGGCGCTGTCGCGGGAGAGTGACGGCGTGGTCGTCGTGGTGACCGGGTCGGCCCCGGACCGGGAACTGAAGTCCGTCGCGGCCGCCGTGGAGCCCTACTCGGCCTGACGCCAGCTGGCCGGATTTCGGCTGGAGCGCATCCATTCTGTGGCGAATGTCACGACCTGGTATCTGCTGGGTGCGTCGCGTGTCGACACGCGGTGTCTCACGGGACTCTTCCGTCCCACCAGTCACGCGAGTCACTCGCACACTCCCTCGAAGGAGCACCGATGCCCCCTCGTGCCCTCTGCCCCGGCGGCGACCACCGGCCCCCCGCCACCGGCGGTTCGTGTGCCTGCGGGATGGTGACGCGGGTACCGACGCGGAAGCCCGCGCGGACCGCGCCCCCGCCCCTCGTGCCCCCGGAGGTCCGCGACGCCCTCGCGCGCTGCCTCTACGACGGTCCCGGCGACCCGCTCGCCGACGAGGCCAACAACCACCGGCTCGCCGACATGCAGATCTCCCGCCTGCTGCGGCTGCGGGCCGACCGGGTGCTCGCCCTGCTGTCGGACGCCGGACTCGTCGTCACCCCTGACAGCGACCTGCGCCAGGTCGCCTGAAGCCCCGCCCGGACGGCGCCGGTCAGTCCTGACCGGCGCCGTCCGCGGGGGCGGCCGCGGCCAGTCGCTCGCGGGCCCGGTCGAGCCAGTGCTGGCAGAGCTTCGCCAGCTCCTCGCCGCGCTCCCACAGCGCCAGCGACTCCTCCAGGGTCAGGCCACCGGCCTCCAGACGCCGGACGACGTCGCCGAGCTCCTCGCGGGCCTGTTCGTAGGTCTGGGTCGGCCCTGCCTCGTCGGTCACGGTTGCTCATCCTCTCCGCCGGTGGATCGGTCGACGCGCACGTGCAGCCGGCCACCGGCGACCCGCACGCGCAGCAGTTCGCCGTCGGCCACCTCGGCCGGGTCGCGCACGAGGGCGCCGTCGGCACGCTGCACCACCGCGTAGCCGCGTTCCAGGGTGGCGGCCGGCGACAGCGCCGCGACCCGGGCGCGCGCGTGCTCGAGGTCGCGCTCGGCCCCCTCGACGCGGTGCACGAGGGTGCGCCGGGCCCGGGTGCGCAGCCCCACGACGTCGTCCAGCCGGCCGTGCAGCAGCCGGTCGGGCGAGGCGAGCACGGGCCGGGTGCGCATCGACTCCAGCCAGCGGTCCTGCTGGTCGAGGCGGCTGGTGAGCAGGTGCCGGGACCGGGCGCGCAGGTTGTCGACCAGCCGCCGCTGCTCGCCGATCTCGGGGACGATCCGGTGCGCGGCGTCCGTGGGAGTGGCGGCCCGGACGTCGGCGACGTGGTCGACCAGGGTCGTGTCCGTCTCGTGGCCGACGGCGGTGACGACGGGCGTGCGGGCCGCGGCGATGGCCCGCACCAGGCCCTCGTCGGAGAAGGGCAGGAGGTCCTCGACCGAGCCGCCGCCGCGGGCGATGACGATCACCTCGACGTCGGGGTCCTGGTCGAGCCGGCGCAGCCCCTCGATCACGGAGACCGCCGCGTTCGGACCCTGGACGGCGCAGTTGTGCATCTCGAAGCGGACCGCCGGCCACCGCCGCCGGGCCGTGACGAGGACGTCGCGCTCGGCGGCGCTGTCCCGCCCGGTGATGACGCCGACGACGGCCGGGGCGAAGGGCAGCGGGCGCTTGCGGGCCGCGTCGAACAGCCCTTCCGCGGCGAGGAGCTTCCGGATCCGCTCGATGCGGGCGAGCAGCTCGCCGAGGCCGACGGCGCGGATCTCGGTGGCGCGCAGCGAGAAGGAGCCGCGGGCGACGTAGTAGTCGGGCCGGGCGCGCACGATCACGCGGGCACCCTCGGTCAGCTCCAGCCCGGGCCGGTCGGCGACGTCGCGGTGGCAGGTGACCGGCACGGACATGTCGGCCGCGGGGTCGCGCAACGTCAGGAAGACCGTCGCCGCGCCGCCCCGGCGGGACAGCTGGGCCACCTGACCCTCGACCCACACCTCACCGAGGCGGCCGATCCAGTCGGCGATCTTGCGCGCGACGGTCCGTACCGGCCACGGGGCCTCCGGTGACGAGGGCGCGGTCATGCCACCGAGCGTGCCATGGACCCCCGACGGCCCGGCGCGTGCGACGG
This sequence comes from Blastococcus sp., assembly GCA_035296685.1. Lineage (GTDB taxonomy): Bacteria > Actinomycetota > Actinomycetes > Mycobacteriales > Geodermatophilaceae > Blastococcus_B. The sequence continues at coordinate 1,427 of DATHAK010000150.1, read as the reverse complement.
ATGCGGGGCGATCAGGCGCCGCGCGGGGCCAGCGGGCTGGCCGCGACCGCGTCCGCCTCGAGCTTCTCCAGCCGGTTGCGCAGCATCGACAGGTACGGGGCGCGGGCCCGGGTCGCCTCCTCGTAGGCGACGAGCTCGGCCACCGTGCTCAGCGCGTAGCCGCGCATGCGGCCCCGGAGCTGGGCGATCGAGAAGCCGTCGTACCCCTCGATCGGTGCGGTGCCGGCCGCCTGCGAGCCGGACAGCTCGCTGCCGCCCTCGGGGTCGTCGGTCGGCACCGCGGAGTCGGCTCCGATCGCGTCGACCGCCGCACCCGCGGCGATGGCGCTGTCCTCCGCGGAGGTGTCCGCCGGGCCGACGTCGGTGCGGACACCGGTGGCCGCCGCGACCGGCGTCCCTCCCTCGTCGGTGGCGGTCGCAGGCCCGGCGTTGGTGCCGGTCGTCGGCGTGGCCGTGTCGGCCGGCGCAGCCGCCGCAGCGGCCTTCTCGCCCGCAGCCTTCTTCGCCGGAGCCGCCTTCTTCGCTGCCGGGGCCGTCGTGGCCGCAGCGGCCTTCTTCGCCGGAGCGGACCTGGTGGCGGGTGCGCTCGCCGCCGCGCCGCCGGCGCCCTCGGGCGCCGCGACACCCTCGTCGGTGACCGTCCCCTCGACGCTGGTCACCTCGCCGTCGGGGGTGAGGACGTCGACGGTCGTCGCGACGTCGGCCGACGGCTCGGCGTCCAGCGTGTCCGCGGCGGCGGTGCCGGTGCCGGCGGTGGGCGCCGTCTCCTCGAGCGTGGGGGCCTGGTCGACGAGATCGTCGATGGCGATCTCGTCGAGGATCTCGTCGGTGCCGGGAACGTCGTCGGTACCGCTGGTCGGCTCCGCTGTGGCCCGGTCGAAGGCGGAGTTGCCGAAGCCGGTGGTCGAGGCCGGCGCGGGCTCGAGGTCCTCGTCGAAGGTCGCCAGGCCGGGTTCGTCCTCGCCGCGCAGGCCGGTGAAGAGCTCGTCCCCGCGGGCGACGAAGCCGGCGTACTGCTGCTGCACCTTCATGGCCTGCTGCATCGCGAGACCGATGAGGCGCACAGGCAGTCCCGGCAACGTCTCGGGCAGCTTGCGCGCCTCGTCGAGAACGGTGGCGGCCAGGCCGGCCGCCGCGCGGACTACCTCGGGGATCTCTCGTGCCATGCGCACACCCTGCCCCACAACGTCACGACCGACACCACCTGTGGCGAGATCCACCCGAGTGGAGGGCGTGTGCAGCCCCACTCGTGGGACACGGGCGCTGCCCGGCCGCCCGCCTACCATGGGTGCATGGCTGATCAGCGCGGACGTGTCCTGCTGGCCGATCCGCGGGGCTACTGCGCCGGCGTGGACCGGGCGGTGATCGCGGTCGAGCGGGCGCTGGAGATCCACGGGGCGCCGGTCTACGTGCGCAAGCAGATCGTC
>DATHAK010000149.1:0-2993 GCA_035296685.1 Blastococcus sp. | reverse complement strand
TTCATCGTCACCGACATGACGAAGGCCACCGCCGCGCGCATCGGCCAGGAGTGGGAGCCCTACGTGCAGGCGCGGGCGGCGGCCATCCCGGTGGCCCGCGCCGGCCAGCCGGAGGACATCGCGCACACCGTCTCGTTCCTCGTCAGCGAGGGCGCGGGGTTCGTCTCCGGTCAGGTCATCTACGTCGCGGGCGGCCCGAGGGCCTGAGCGCGGCCCCGTCCCGGGTCCCGCCCTGAGCTTGCGAAGGGTGGGGAGGACGGGGTCCTTTCTCAGGTGCGCTCGGGGTAGCGGGCCCGGACGAAGAGGAACGCCCCGAACGCGGCGATCCCGAGGGCGACGATCGTCAACAGGATCTGTCCGAAGGGCAGCTCGAGGATCGCGTGCAGGGCGCCGTCGAGGCCGCTGGCCTTGGAGGGGTCGAAGGTCACGGCGGCCCAGATGAGCAGAGCCCCCACGCCGGCCAGAGCGATGCCCTTGCCTGGGAAGCCGACCTGGCCGAGCCGGGTGACCAGCCGGAGCGCGGACGGCGAGGCGTCGGACGTGTCGATCTGCTTGAGGAAGTGCTTGTTGAGGCCCTTCCGCACGTGCCACGCCCCGGCACCGATCAGCACCAGTCCCGCTGCGCCGACGATCCACTGGCCCGCCGGCCAGCCGAACACGCCGGCGGTGGTCTCCTGCTGCTTCTGGGAACTGGACGTGCCGCTCCCGAGGGCGAAGCGGATCGCGAGCACCGCCAGCGCCGTGTAGATGGCCGCCTTGCCCAGCGCGTTGCCGGACTTCCGGAGTGCCTTGGTGCGGGCCTTGCCCGACGCCGACCACCCACTGCGCCACCGGAACACCTCGGCCGCCTGCCACACCGCGAGCGCGATCAGCCCGACCGCCACCACCCAGAGCAGCGGCTTGCCGATCGGTGACTCGGCGACGGTCGCCATCGCCCCCGACTGGTCGGCCGACTCGCCGCCACCGCCGCCCCAGGCCAGCTGCAGGGCCAGCCAGGCGACGAGCAGGTGCACGACGCCGTAGGCGAGCATCCCGACGCGGGCGAGCTTCTCCAGCCCGTCGCTGTCGCCGGCCCTCTCTGCGGCGCCCGCCGCCGAACCGGCGGCACCGGTGGCGCGGCCAGGGGAACCGGTGGCATAGCCGGGGGGACCTTCGTCGGTGTGCATGTGCGGCTCCTTCTGGGCCGTGAGGGACAGCGGATCAGCGTCGCACAGGGCAAGCAGAACGCGCCTGCCGAAGCCACGCGGAGGTGAGGGACACTGGACCCGTGGCGAACGGGAGAGCGGGCATCCTGGCGGCCGGCACCGCGCCGACGGCGACGCCGGAGGTCGCCCGGCGCACCTGGCCGCAGTGGCTCGCGCTGGGCATCGGCATGATCGCCGTCGCCGCGGCGGTCCTGGCGTGGGACGCCGTGGGCGCCCGGCTGCTTCTCACCGCGATCGGAGGGTTCCTCGCCGTCCGTGGGGCGCTGCTGCTGCGCGGTGCGCGATCCGGCGCCATGAGCCGGGCCGTCGCCGCCCGTGCGCGCACGCTCGGTGCCACGGCGCTGATCGGCGGAGTCGCCGCTGGCGGGGTGGCCCAACTGTCGGACGCGGTCGCCGCGCGGGTGCTGCTGGTCGCGGTCCCGGTGCTCCTGCTGGCCGGGGCCGGTGCCCTGCTCGGCCGCGGCGGCACGGCGCGGCGCGGTGGCCTGGTCCTGCTCGTGTGGGCGCTGCCGGTGACCGGGGTCCTGCTCGCCACCGGGTTTGCGCAGGGCTGGGCCCGTGCCTCCGAGGTCGCCACCGTCGTCGCGGCGCTGGCCGTCGCCGTCCTCGCGGTGCCGCTGCTCGTGGCCGCCGCGGGCCTACGGACCGTCGCCGCCACCCCGGCTCCCGCCCCCGCCCGGCCGGCCGCCTGCGCGGGCTGCGCCTGCGGCGCCGGGGGCTGCGGCTCCTGACCGCGCCGGTCCCCGGACGGGGGAATCGGACGGTTCCGGGCCGCCGGCTGGGTACAGCCGTGGGCGTGGGTGGACACGTCTTCGTCGTCGGGGCGGACCTGACCCGGCTCTCCTGCGACGACGTGCTGGTGCCGACCGACCGGTCGCTGCGGGTCGCCTCCGGGTGGAGCCCGCTCTTCCCGAGCGATGTCCTCAGCGGCAGCGACGAGGAGGGGGCGTGCGCCGGCCTCGAGTGGGCCGGCGACGAGCGGGTCCTCGAGGTCCCCGGCGACGGCGCCCGCCGGGTGTGGTTGGTCGACACCGTGGACGACGGCGAGCGCGGGCTGCCCTGGCTGCTCGACGGCGCGCGGGAGGCGCTCGCCGCCGTCGCGCGCCGGGAGGTGCCCGAGCCGGCGCACGGGCGGGCGCGCCGGCTGGTCGGGCTCCCCGCCCTCGGCACCGGCTGGGGTGGGGCGGCCGGGAAGCGCGGTGCCCTCCTGCAGGAGCTGATCCCGGTGCTGCGCGAGGCCGCCGAGGAGCACGGCTTCGACGTCGCCCTGGTGCTCCGCGGACCCAGCGACCTGGCGGCGGCCCAGCGCGTGCGCCGGGGCCAGGACACCGGCTGGGACCTGCCCGACTCGCTGCGGGAGCTGGCCGAGCAGCTGGGCGAGACCGCGCGGCGGGGGCAGCTGGCGGTGTTCATCGGCGCCGGCGTGAGCGCGGCGGCCGGGCTGCCCACGTGGGAGCAGCTGGTCGGCGAGCTCGCCGCGCGCTCGGGGCTGGACGACGACCTGCGCGAGGGGCTGAGCCGGCTGCCGCCGCAGGACTCCGCCGCGCTGGTCGCCCGGGAACTGGGCCGTGATCGGCTCGAGGAGTTCGTCAAGGAGCGGTTCGGTCCCGGCCCCTACGCGCTGGCGCACGCCCTGGTCGCCGACCTGCCCGTGCAGGAGTTCGTGACCACCAACTACGACCCGCTGGTCGAGCTGGCCGCGTCGGACATGGGCCGGCAGGTGCGGGTGCTGCCCTTCGAGGAGGCCGAACCCGGCTCGCCGTGGCTGCTGAAGCTGCACGGGGACGC
>DATHAK010000148.1:0-13083 GCA_035296685.1 Blastococcus sp. | reverse complement strand
TTCCACTGCATCGGCGACGCCGCCGTGCGCCAGGTGCTGGATGCCGTCGGCACCGTCGTCGAGGAGCTGGGCGGGGCCGCGGTGCGGGCGTGCCGGCACCGGCTGGAGCACCTGGAGATGGTCGACGCCGACGGCATCGCCCGGATGCGGGCCTGGGGGATGGTGGCCAGCGTCCAGTCGGCGTTCGACGCCGCCTGGGGCGGGGACGCCGGCATGTACATCGAGCGGCTCGGACCGGAGCGCGCCGCGGCGACCAACCCGTTCGCCGATCTCGCCGAGGCCGAGGTGGCGCTGGCGCTGGGCAGCGACGCCCCGGTCACCCCGCTCGACCCGTGGGGCGGCGTGCACGCCGCCGTGGACCACCGCACCCCCGGCTCGGGGCTGCGGCCGTTCGACGCCTTCGACGCCGCCACGCACGGCGGCTGGCACGCCGTCCGGGCGGAGCACCCCGGGGGCCCGCTCGCCGTGGGCGCCCCCGCCGACCTCGCCCTCTGGGCCACGAACCAGACCCTGTCCGCCGTCCTGTCCGAGCGGGCCCGGCCGGGATGCCGGCTGCTCGTGGTCGACGGCGCACCGATCGGAGATCCCGCATGACCGCCCTGCACCTCGACCCCGCGCTGGTGGCGCGGGCCCGCGAGCTGGCCGCGCGCGCCGCCCAGCCGGTCGTCGACCTCGCCCACCGGCACACCACGGTCTCCGTCGAGCGCGCCGTCCTCCGGTTGGCCGGGCTCACCGGGACCGACCCGGTGACGGGGGAGGGCCGCACCGAGGACCGGGTGCCGTGGGTGAACCGCGTCGTCGACGCCGTCCGCGACCAGGTCGGCCTCGAATCGGGCGTGGCGCTGCCGGTCTGGGACGCGCTCGCCTCCGGGACGTCGCTGCAGGGGCTCGCCGAGCAGGTCGGCGCCGGGACCGCCCGCTTCCAGATCCCCACGGGCGCGGCCGCCGACCGGGCCCGCGAGGCCGCGCGGGACGCCGTCGGCACCGGCATCGCCCGCATCGACGCGAACCGGCGACGTCGCGAGGAACTCGTCGCGACCCACGGCGACCCGCCGCGCCGGCCCTGGATCTACCTGATCGTGGCCACCGGCGACATCCACGAGGACATCCCGCAGGCGCAGGCCGCCGCCCGCGCCGGGGCCGACGTCATCGCCGTCATCCGCTCCACCGGCCAGTCGCTGCTGGACTACGTCCCCGAGGGCGCCACCCGCACCGGCTACGCCGGCACCTACGCCACCCAGGAGAACTTCCGGCTCATGCGGGCCGCCCTGGACGACGTCAGCGCGGAGCTCGGCCGCTACGTCCGGCTGACCAACTACGCGTCGGGGCTGTGCATGCCCGAGATCGCGGTGCTGGCCGGGCTCGAGCGGCTGGACATGATGCTCAACGACGCGATGTACGGGATCCTCTTCCGCGACATCAACCCGCGGCGGACGTTCGTCGACCAGCGGTTCAGCCGCATGGTGCACGCCCGCGCCGGGATCATCATCAACACCGGCGAGGACAACTACCTCACGACCGCCGACGCCGTCGACGAGGCGCACACCGTCACGGTCAGCCAGCTGCTCAACGAGACGCTGGCCAAGGAGGCCGGGCTCGAGGACTGGCAGCTCGGCCTCGGCCACGCCTTCGAGATCGATCCCGACCGCGAGGAGTCCTTCCGGCTGGAGCTGGCCCACGCCTTGCTGGCCCGGCGCCTGTTCCCCGACGCGCCGCTGAAGTGGATGCCGCCGACCAAGCACATGACCGGCGACGTCTTCCGCGGCTACCTGCTCGACGGGTTCTTCAACCTGGCCGGGGCGCTCACCGGCCAGGGCATCCTCCTGGTCGGGATGATGACCGAGGCCGTCGTCACCCCGTGGCTGTCCGACCGCGACCTCGCGGTGCGCAACGTGCGCTACGTGCTGAACGCCGCGGGCAACCTGGCCGAGGACTTCGCCCCGCCCTCGGGTGGCTTCATCGACCGCCGGGCGCACACCGTGCTCACCGAGGCCGTCGAGCTCCTCGGCCGGATCGCCGACCACCCGGAGGGCCTGATCCAGTCGATCGCCGACGGCACGTTCGGCATCACGAAGCGGCCACCGGACGGCGGCAAGGGGCTCGACGGCGTGGTCGAGCTCGGCCCCGACGCGTACAACCCGGCGCTGGAGCTGCTGGAGCGGGAGGTGTCCCGTGCCTGACGGTTCGATCGTCCGGCCGTACGGCGACACGACGGGCGACGGGATGGTGCAGACCTCGTTCACGCTGCCCGTGGCCGCCGGTCCGAGGGCCGAGGGCGCGGCGCTGCAGCTGGCGACCAAGATGGGCATCGAGCCGGCGATGGTGGTGCACAGCCACGCCATCGACGCGGGGTACACGTTCTTCGTCGTCTACGGCAGCGTGAAGCACCTCGTCGACCTCGACGCGGTCGTCGTGGAGGAACGGGCCTACCCGCTGCTGTCGTCGTCGGAGATCAACGGCGCGATCCGCACCGGGCTGAACCGGAAGATGGTCGTCCTGGGCGCCTGCATCGGCACCGACGCGCACACCGTCGGCATCGACGCGATCCTCAACGTCAAGGGCTTCGCGGGAGAGAAGGGCCTGGAGTACCTGCGCGAGATGGCCGTCACCAACCTCGGCGCCCAGGTGACCGTGCCGGAGCTGGTCGCGAAGGCCCGCGCCGCCCGCGCCGACGCCGTCCTCATATCGCAGGTGGTCACCCAGAAGGACGCGCACCTGCGCAACACCCGGGAGCTGGCCGCCGCCTTCCGCGAGGCGATGGGGGAGTCGCGCCCGCTGCTCGTCGTCGGCGGACCGCGGTTCGACCCGGCCATGGGAGGCGACCTCGGCGTCGACAAGGTCTTCGGCCGGGGGACGACGCCCGGCGAGGTCGCCAGCTATCTCGTGCACGCCCTCGTTCCGCAGAAGGAGTCAGCATGACCGAGTCCGATCCGCGCCTGGGCGTGACCGTCACCCACCGCCGGTACGTGCCCTACGCGCACGCCCACTACGGCGGCAACCTGGTCGACGGCGCGTACACGCTCGGCATGTTCGGGGACGTCGCCACCGAGCTGTCCATCCGGACCGACGGCGACGAGGGCCTGCTGGCCGGCTACTCCGACGTCCGCTTCCTGGCACCGGTCCAGGCCGGCGACGTGCTGGAGGCGACCGTCGAGGTCGTGCGGGTCGGCCGGCGGAGCCGGGAGGTCCGCTGCTCGGCACGGGTCGTCGCCCGCGCCGAGCCGGAGCGGGGCCCGTCCGCGGCCCGGGTGCTGGACGAGCCGCTGGTCGTCGTGGAGGCGACCGCGACCCTCGTCGTCCCGGCTACCTGACCCGGTCGGCCGCCACCGTCCGGTAAGACGAGCACGGGCACTGCGTGCAGGTGCCGTGCGATCCGTCCACGCGGTGCGCGATGCGGTCGTGCCGGCAGCACGCGCAGGTCGTGGGGTCGGGGCGGCGGCGCTGCGGCCCCTCGGTGAGCCAGACGGCGTCGGCCAGCCAGAGAGCGACCAGGCCGCCCACGACGAGCCAGGTCGCGAGCACCATCGGGAGCCCGGTCATGGCGGAACCTCCTCGGTGATCAGGGGTGGTTGGGGCGTGCACTGATGAAGAGGCCTCCCAGGAGGACGGATGACGCGGGAACCGGTCGTGCGGATGTAACGATCGGGTCACAGTCCCTCTCGGTGTCACCGTAGGTACCGACACGAGTGCGCTCAGTTCTTACAGTCGCTGCAGTTCCAGACCGGGAGCACCGAGCCGTGCCCCTTCCGGTCGGATGCGTGCGGCCCCCCGGCCGACACGGCCAGGCGCTCCGGCGCCGTCGCCGTGCGCTGCCGGGCCGAGGGGGCGACGAATCCGCGGGAGGGCGTGGACCGGGACCCCGGCGGAGCCCGCCCTAGTCCGCGTCATCAGACAACGGTCGAGCCGGTCGCTGCCAGCGCCCGGCCGTCCGGCCCGAAGACGCCGGGATCGGACGGCGCGGCCGCCGGCGCCGACCCGGACGGATGACACCGTCCCTCTCGACCCGTCGCACGTCCAGGGCGGGGCCCGGGACGGGACTGGATGGGATGCTGGGTCGGGACCGCCGCGACGACGGGGCGGTCCGGACCCCGTCCGACCGGTTCGGGGAGAGATCCCGGCCCGGGCTCAGGACCCGGACCGCCGGGACGGCGGGCTTTCGGGAGGACGAACGTGCCGGCAGGAGCGGCGGGTGCGGCCGGCACGCTGCCCCGGCCGAGCGGCCCCGGAGCGACCCCGCCAGCGCGAGGCGGTCGCCGGCTGCCCTGGCGCACCCTGCTGGCCCTGGCGGGCGGCCTGGCCCTCGTCCTGGCCTTCCCCGGCTACGACCTGGTCGCCCTCGCCGTCCTGGGCCCGGCCGCCCTCGCCCTCGCCGTCCGCGGGCAGCGCTTCCGTTCCGGCCTGTGGCTGGGCCTGGTCTTCGGGCTGGGCTTCTTCGTCCCGCTGCTGTCCTGGACCGGCATCTACGTCGGGAACCTGCCCTGGCTGGCCCTGGCCGGCTGGGAGGCCGTGCACCTCGCGGTGCTGGGCGGGGCCACCGCGGTGACCTCCCGGCTGCGCCTCTGGCCGCTGTGGACCGCCGCGCTCTGGGTCGCCGACGAGGCGCTGCGGGGGCGCTTCGTCCTCGGCGGGTTCCCCTGGGGCCGGCTGGGCTCCAGCCAGACCGAGGGCCCGCTGCTGTCCCTGGCCGCGTACGGCGGCGTGCCGCTGGTCAGCTTCGCGGTGGCACTGACCGGTGCCCTGCTGGCGGCTGCGGCGCTCGCCCTGCACCGCGGATGGCACGAGTCCGACGGGCGGTGGCCCGCGCTCAGGGCGGCGCTGGCCGCTCTCGCCGTCGCTCTGGCTGTCCCGCTCGTCGGCGGCCTCGCCTGGCTGCCGCTGCCCGGGCCGTCGCTGACCGGCGGCGGCCCGACCCGCACCGTCGCCGTCATCCAGGGCGACGTCCCCCGGGCCGGCCTGGACTTCAACGCCCAGCGCCGCGCCGTCCTGGACAACCACGTCTCGCGCACGCTCGAGCTGGCCGACGACGTCGCCGCGGGGGAGGAGCGCCCGCCCGACCTGGTGATCTGGCCGGAGAACAGCTCCGACATCGACCCGTTCACCAACGCCGACGCGGCCCGCCAGATCGACCGGGCGGCCGAGGCGATCGATGCGCCGATCCTCGTCGGCGCCGTGGTCGACGGCCCCGGCGAGAACGTCAGCAACACCGCGATCGTCTGGGACCCCGCCGACGGCCCCGGCGACACCTACGTCAAGCGGCATCCGGTGCCCCTGGCGGAGTACGTGCCGGCCCGTATCTTCTTCCGGTTCTTCAGCGACAAGGTCGACCTGGTGCGGCGCGACTTCGTCGCCGGGGACGACGTCGGTGTGCTCGACCTCGGCGGCTCGCGGGTGGGCGACCTGATCTGCTTCGAGGTGGTCTATGACGGCCTCGTGCGCGACGTCGTCGAGGACGGCGCCGGGATGATCGTCGTCCAGACCAACAACGCGACCTTCGGCTTCACCGACGAGAGCGAGCAGCAGCTGGCGATGAGCCGGCTGCGCGCCGTCGAGTTCGGCCGCACCGTCGCCGTGGCGGCGACCAGCGGGATCTCCGCGATCGTCGCCCCCGACGGCACGGTGACCCGGTCGTCGGACCTGTTCGAGCCCGCCGTGTTCGTCGAGCAGATCGCCCAGCGCAGCTCCACCACGGTCGCGCAGCGGCTCGGCGCCAGCCCCGAGTGGGCGCTGACCGCGGTGGGTGCCGGCGCGCTGGTGGCCGCTGTCCGGCCCGAGCTGCTCCGCCGGTGGGGGAGGAGGGGCCGGTGACCGACCGCGTGCTGGTCATCGTGCCCACCTATAACGAGGCGGAGAACGTCGAGCGGATCCTGGAGCGGCTGGCGGCCAGCGTGCCCACGGCGCACGCGCTCGTCGTGGACGACGGCTCGCCGGACGGGACGGGGGAGCTGGCCGAGAAGGTCGCCGCGCGAGACCCGCGGGTGCACGTGCTGCGGCGGCCCGCGAAGACCGGGCTGGGCGCTGCGTACATCGCCGGTTTCCGCTGGGCGCAGGAGCACGGCTACGACGTCGTCGTCGAGATGGACGCCGACGGGTCGCACGCGCCCGAGCAGCTGCCGGCCCTGCTGGACGCCCTCGGCCAGGCCGATCTCGTGCTCGGGTCCCGGTACGTGCCCGGGGGAGCGGTGGCCGACTGGCCGGTGCACCGGCTGCTGCTCTCCCGGATCGGCAACCGCTACACCCGGTGGGCGCTGCGGTTGCCGCTCAACGACGCCACGGGCGGCTACCGGGCGGCGCGGGCCGAGCTGATCGACCGGCTGCCGTTCGACGACGTCGCGAGCCAGGGCTACTGCTTCCAGGTCGACTGGGCCTGGCGGGCGGTGCGGAGCGGTGCGCGGGTGACCGAGGTGCCCATCACCTTCACCGAACGGGCCTTCGGCAGGAGCAAGATGAGCGGCTCGATCGTTGGGGAAGCATTGGTACGGGTCACCGTGTGGGGCCTGAAGGACCGGCTGGCCGACTGGCTGCCCGGACGGGTCCGCCGCCCCGTGCCAGCAGGACCCCGCCACGGCGGGCGGTCGAGCGCGGTCCGGTAGGCGGGCCGCCGCCGCTCCCGCTGCGCGGGCCGAGAGAGAGGCGGACGTCGTGCGACGCCGGTTGCGGATGGCGGTCGGGCTGCTCGGCCTGATCGAGATCGTCGTGTTCGTCCTCGTGGCGGCCTGGATCGGGATCGGCTGGACCGTCCTGGCCACCCTGCTCACCAGCGCCCTGGGATGGGCGCTGCTGGCCCGGCAGGGCGTGCGCGCACTCGGAGACCTGCGGGAACGGGCGCGCAGCCGGCAGCCGGCCGGCCGCGAGCTCGGCGACGCCGGCCTCGTCGCCGTCGGCGGCCTGCTGATGGTGCTGCCGGGCTTCGTCGGCGATCTCATCGGGCTGCTCTGCCTGCTGCCGGCGACCCGGCCGCTGGTGCGCAGGGCTCTCACCGCGCTCGTGTCGTCGCGGCTGCCCGATCACCTGCGCGGGCCGGTCCGCGTGGGCAGCATCCGCACGGCTCCCGTCGACCGGCCGGTCGGACCCTACGGCGGATACGGCCCGGGAGAGCCGCTGGTCATCGAGGGCGAGGTGCTGCGCGAGCGGGTCGAGCGGCCGGGGGAGGGCCGCCCGCCCGTCTGACGCCACCGTGATCATCGGCGGATGGCGGGCAGCGGCCGGCGTGTCGGCAGCCATTCGCCGATGATCAACGTGGGAGCGCGGGAGACGCAGAACGGCCCCGGTGGAGAACCACCGGGGCCGTTCTGATGCGTGCGGGGTCAGCTGGCGCGGGTACGCCGTCCGCGGAGGACGTCGAGACGCTCGGCGAGCACCTCTTCGAGGTCCTCGACGGAGCGACGCTCGAGCAGCATGTCCCAGTGCGTGCGCGGGGGCTTGACCTTCTTGGGGGCCGGCTCCGCGCCGCCGACCAGCTTGGCCGTGCCACCGTCGAACTTGCACTCCCAGGTGTCGGGGAGCTCGGCGTCGTCGGCGAAAGGCACGGTGAACAGGTGGCCCGACGGGCACCGGTACTCGGCGTACTGCCGCTCGATGGGCGCGGTGTTCCGCTCGGTCTCGTAGCTGACGCTGCCCAGTCGGCTGCCGCGCAGGGAACGCTCGCCCATTGCACACCGTCCTCTCGTTCGTGGTGTCGGTCTGACCCGGCGCCCGAAGGCATACCCACGGGCCGGGGAGTCACAGAGCTCAACGACCGAAATCGCGGTGAGATTCCCCCGAATCAGTTGTCCATCATCGCATGGGGTCAGTTCCTGCGCCCCGGCGGGCCCCGGGTGCCCCCCGGAGGGGTGATCAGGGGAGGGACAGCTGGCCGGGCACCATCGGGGTCCGGCCCAGCTCGCCGCGCACGTGGTGACGCCGGCAGAGGACCTGGTAGCGGACGGCGGGAGCGGGTCCGGTCCCGGGATCGGACGCGTCGGCCGTGGTGTCGGCGACCACGACCGTCTCGCCGGACCGGACCATGGCGCCGTCGACCACGCGGGCGTTGAGGAGCCCCGGCAGGCCACACCAGCAGAGCACCTCGACCTGCACCCGCTGGACGTCGTCGGAGACCTCCAGCAGCCGCTGGGTGCCCGGGAACAGCTGCGCCCGGAAGTCGGTGGTCAGCCCGAAGGCGTAGACGTCGACGTGCCACTCGTCGACCAGCCCGGCCAGTTGGTCGACCTGCTCCGGGGCGAGGAACTGGGCCTCGTCGACGATCAGGTAGTCCACCCGCCGGCCGGCGGCCCAGCGGTCGCGGACCAGCAGCCGCAGGTCGGTGTCCCCGTCGATCTCCACCGCGGCGCGGGACAGGCCCACCCGCGAGCTGATCTGCGGCGCTGCTGAGCGGTCGCCCTGGGTGACCAGCAGCCCGTGGCGGCCCTGCCGGTGCTGGTTGTGGTCGACCTGCAGCGCCAGCGTCGACTTGCCGCAGTCCATCAGGCCGTGGAAGAAGCGCAGGTGCGCCGGGGCGGGGTGCCGGCGACGGTCGCCGGAGGCCGGGATGGACGCCGGTCCTGGGAGCGGCAGGAGAGCAGGAGCGTGGTCGGGTTCTCCGGGGTGGGCGGGGGAGAGGGCCGTCACAGACGCTCCGGTGGGATGTTGCCGGCCTCGACGACGGCGCGGCGGATCGGCAGGGCGGCCAGCGCGACGAAGCCCGCCACGAAGAAGATCACCAGGCTGACGATGGCCAGCCGGTAGGACCCGGTCAGCTGGAAGGTGAGCCCGAAGGCCAGCGGTCCCAGCCAGCTGGTGCCGCGGTCGCTGATCTCGTAGAAGCCGTAGTACTCGGCCTCCTTGCCCGCCGGGATCAGCTGGCTGAACAGCGACCGGGACAGCGCCTGGGTGCCGCCCTGCACCAGGCCGATGACGGCGGCGAGGACGTAGAACTGCCCGACCTCGCCGGTCTGCAGGAAGAAGGCGGCGACGATCACGAGGATCCAGGCGACGAGTGCGCCGAGGACGACCTTCCGGGCGCCGTACCGCTCGGCCAGCCGGCCCAGCCCGAGCGCTCCGGCGATCGCGACGACCTGCACCATCAGGATGGCGCCGGTGAGCACCGACTGCTCCAGCTCCAGCTCCTCGGTCGCGTACGTGGCCGACAGCGAGATGACGGTCTGCACGCCGTCGTTGAAGAGCAGGTAGGCGCCCAGGAACCACAGGGTGAGCGGGAACGCGCGCAGCTCGCGCAGCGTCGTCGCCAGCTGCCGGAAGCCGCTGCCCGACCGGGCGATCGACGCCCGCACGGGGCGGTTGCGCAACCGCGACACGGTGAACACGGTGAACGCGCCCCACCACAGGCCCGACGTGGCCAGGCAGATCCGCACCGCCTCGCCCGTGGTGAGGCCGAGGGACTCTGCGCTGAGCACGAGCCCCAGGTGGACCGCGAGCAGCAGCGCCCCGCCCACGTACCCGAAGGCCCACCCGCGGCTGGAGACCGCGTCGCGCTCGTCGGGGCCGGCGAGGTCTGGCAGCCACGAGTAGTAGACGACGGTCGCGGCGCCGAAGCTGATGTTGGCGACGACGAACAGGACGGCGCCGAGCAGCCACCCGCCGTCGCCGCCGGCGAAGTACAGACCGGTGGTCGCCAGCGCGCCCAGGAACGCGAAGCCGGCGAGCATCTCCCGCTTGCGGCCGGTCCGGTCGGCCACCGCCCCGGTGAGCGGCAGGACGAGGACCTGCAGGAGCACCGACGCCGAGAGCACGTAGGAGAACCAGCTGCCGGCGGCGATCGAGAGCCCCAGGAAGGAGAGCCGCTCGTCGGGCCCGGCGGCGTCCTCGGCCACGGCGGTGAGGTACGGGCCGAGGAAGACGGTCGTCACCGAGGTGTTGAAGACCGACATCGCCCAGTCGTAGGAGTACCAGCCGAACCGCTCCCGCTTGAGGGCGCGATCGACGACGGGGCCGGCTCCGGCGGTCGGCGGCGCAGTGGTCACGGCCGCAGGTTCCCAGCCGGGCGACGGCGGGTCCAGCACCCGACACCCCTGGGGACCTGCATGTCCGCCGTCCGGTGGACCCCCGTACGGCCGCGCCGGCTCACGGGACGTCGTCCGGGACGACCCCGCCCGGGAAGGCGGCCACCGCCGTGGTGGGTCGCGTCGGGTCGATGAAGGCCGGTCGCTCCAGCTCTCCGGCGCGCAGCGGCACCAGCCCGCGGGTGATCGCCGCGGCGATGCGGTACCGCGCCCGGTTGGCGTCGCCGACGCGGCCCATGTGCAGGTCGTCCAGCCGCACCGGCGGCCCGACGTGCAGCCGGAGTCTGGGACGCCGCACGATCGCGCGGGCGAGCGTGCGCAGCTTCCCCCAGTCGTTGCCGTACTGGAGCACCTCGTGGGCGCCCCACTGGCTGACCGGGATCACCGGGACGCCCAGGCCCAGGGCCAGCCGCGCCATGCCGGTGCGGCCACGCTCGGGCCAGCCGTCCGGGGTGAGGCCCACCCTGCCCTCCGGATAGGCGACGACGTGACCGCCGCTCACCAGGGCCACCTCGGTCACCCGCACGGCGTGCCGGGCCAGCTCCGTGCCGCGCTCGACCCGGATCGCCCCGGTGCGCTCCAGCAGCGGGCCGGCGACGGGGGCGGAGACGATCCCGCCGGTGGCCATGATGCGCGGCGTCACGCCGAGCCGGTGCAGGCCGACGGCCACCACGACGGGATCGAAGTCGCCGATGTGGTTGGCCGCGAACAGCAGCGGGCCGTGCAGCAGCTCGTCGGGGATGGACCTGGAGACCTCCACCCGGCCGAAGATGCCGACCAGCCAGGAGAACCGGCGGAGCAGGAACCGCCAGACCCACCACGGCGGCGCCGCCGCGATGGCCATCTCCCGGGCGAACCACTCGGGGTCGTCCGGCTTTACCAGCGAGATCGTCCGGCAGCACCGGGGTACGGGGGCGCCACTCGGTCAGCCGCCTCACCGGGGGAACCACTCCCCGCGCTTCTCCAGCAGCTCCCGCAGCATCGCCGGGCGGTCGGTCATCACGCCGTCGACCCCCGTGTCGAGCATCGTCGTGCACTCCTCGGGGGTGTCCACCGTCCAGACGTGCACCTGCAGGCCGCGGGCGTGGGCCGCGTCGACGAACCGCTCGTCGACCAGGGCCCGCCCGCCCAGCTGCAGGGGCACCTGCGCGCAGCCGGCCTGGATGCGCACGAGGTCGGCCGCGCGAGGGGAGTAGGACGACAGCCGCAGGGCCGCCACGCCCCGCGGACCCAGGGACGTGCACACCGACGGGCCGAACAGCCGCCGGGCCGCCGCGATGCGGGCGTCGGAGAACGACCCCAGGCAGATCCGGTCGGCCATGCCCAGGCGGCGGACCGTGCGCACCAGGGGCGCCAGCACGCCGGCGGCCTTGATGTCGAGGTTGAACCGCACGTCGGGCCAGGCGCCGAGCAGGTCCTCCAGCTTCAGGATCGGCTCGCGGCCGCCGATCCGTGCCGTCGACACCTGTGCCCAGGACAGGTGCTCGATCCGGCCGTGGCGGTCCGTGACCCGCTCGAGGGTGGGGTCGTGGAAGGCCACGAGCACGCCGTCGGCGGTCACCCGGACGTCGGTCTCCAGATAGCGGTAGCCAAGGTCCAGACAGGCCTGGAAGGCCGGGAGCGTGTTCTCCAGGTGCTCGATCGCCCCGCCGCGGTGCGCCATCGCCAGGGGGGTCGGCCCGTCGAGGAAGGCGAAGCGCGCGACGGACACGCCGACACGCTAGTGGGGCCCGTCGGTGCTGTTCAGGCCGAGCTGAGGGCGGTCGCCATGCGGTCCACGATGGTCCGGAGGACCGGCCGCGGGGTGGCGAAGTTCAGCCGGACGTGCCCCGCTCCCGGCGCCCCGCACTCGGGGCCGTCGACGAAGGCGACGCCGGCCCGGTCGAGGAAGAAGTCGCCGGCCGAGCCGGGCAGCCCGAGGTCCCGGCAGTCCAGCCAGGCCAGGTACGTGCCCTCCGGGGGCCGGTACCGGATGCCGGGCAGCCGCTCGGCCAGCAGCTCGGCGAGCAGCTGCCGGTTGCCGTCCAGGTAGTCCAGGACGACCTCCACCCAGGGGCCCCCCTTGTCGTAGGCCGCGGTGGCGGCCAGGACGCCCGGCGTCGACGCGCCGTGGCCGAACAGGAAACCGGTCCGCTCCCAGTGCGCCACGTCAGCGTCGTTGGACAGGATCAGCTGCGCGGCCTTGAGCCCGGGCAGGTTCCACGCCTTGGACGCCGAGGTGGCGGTCACCGTGTGCCCGGCGGTGACCGGCGACAGGGAGGCGTACGGACGGTGCGCCGCGCCGGGGTGCACCAGCGGGGCGTGGATCTCGTCGGAGAAGACACGGGCGCCGGCCCGGTCGACGACGTCGGCGAGCGCCAGCTGCTCGTCGACGGTGAAGACGCGGCCGAGCGGGTTGTGCGGGTTGACGTGGACGACGAGACCGCCGCCGGCGGCCAGCGCGCCGGCGATGCCGTCGAGGTCGTAGGTCATGCGGCCGTCGCGCTCGACCATCGGCACCTGGATCAGCTCGCGGCCGAGCAGCGCCGGCACCTTCAGGAACGGCATGTAGGCCGGGGTGGGCAGGACGACGGCACTGCCGGGGGCGGTGAACTGCTCGACGGTGGCCTGCAGGCCGGCCACCACGTCGGCCAGCGGGGTGATGCGCTCCCGCGGTACCTCCCAGCCGTAGTTCCGCGCCTGCCAACCGGCACAGGCGCGCGCCATGTCCGCGGCCGCCTCGCTGGTGAGGTAGCCGAGCCGACCCTGGTCGATCGCGTCGTGGAGGGCGCGGCTCACGACCGGGGCGGTGCCGAAGTCCATCTCGGCCACGAAGGCGCCCAGGGCGGGCCCGTAGCGGGTCCACTTGAGGCTGCGCGCGGCCCGCAGCGCGTCCTCGGTCAGGGCGTCGAATGCCAGCGGTGGGTCGGACGGTGCCGGACCGGTCACGTGGGATCTCCTCTGTCGCTTCTCTGGCGTGTCCCCCGGGACGGCGGGCTCCGACGTCTAGCGTGCCGAGACGTGACAGAGCGGCACGCGTCCGGCACGACGACTGAGCTTCCCGTTCTCCCCATCCCCAACCGGGGGAGCGGCGAGCAGCGCCGGTGCG
>DATHAK010000147.1:0-10477 GCA_035296685.1 Blastococcus sp. | reverse complement strand
CCCTCGCGCTGGGCGCCGGTGAAGCCCATGGCCAGGAAGACCAGGTCCGCGCGCAGCTCGCGCTCGGTGCCCTCGATCTTCTGGAACCGGCCCTCGACCCGCTCCACCTCGTGCAGCAGCAGCGCCCGCACGTTGCCCGAGTCGTCGCCGAGGAACTTCTCGGTGTTGACCGAGTAGAGCCGCTCGCCGCCCTCCTCGTGCGCGCTGGAAACGCGCATGATCATCGGGTAGGTCGGCCACGGGTTGACGTCCTGGGCACGGCGGTCCGGGGGCGCCGGCATGATCTCCAGCTGGGTCACCGAGGCGGCGCCCTGCCGGTGCGCGGTGCCCAGGCAGTCGGCGCCGGTGTCGCCGCCACCGATGATCACCACGTGCTTGCCGTGGGCGTTGATCGGCGGGTCGTCGAGCTCGCCGAGCGCCTGGAGGTTCCCGTAGGGCAGGTACTCCATGGCCAGGTGGATGCCGGCCAGCTCACGGCCGGGAGCGGGCAGGTCGCGGCCGATCGTGGCGCCGCCGGCCAGCACGATCGCGTCGAACTCTTCGCGCAGCTGCTCGGTCGACAGGTCGTTCTCACCCGAGCCGCCGACCTCGACGCCGGTCACGAACCGGGTGCCCTCGGCGCGCATCTGGTCAAGCCGGCGGTCGAGCACGGCCTTCTCCATCTTGAACTCGGGGATGCCGTACCGGAGCAGCCCGCCGATGCGGTCGGCCCGCTCGTAGACGGTGACGTCGTGACCGGCCCGGGTCAGCTGCTGGGCGGCGGCCAGCCCGGCGGGACCGGAGCCGACGACGGCGACCTTCTTGCCGGTCCGCTTCGACGGCGTGACGGGCTGCACCCAGCCCTCGTCGTACGCGCGGTCGATGATCTCCCACTCGATCTGCTTGATCGTGACCGGCGACTCCTGGAGGTTCAGCACGCAGGAGCCCTCGCACGGCGCGGGGCAGAGCTTCCCGGTGAACTCCGGGAAGTTGTTGGTCGAGTGCAGCCGCTCGATGGCCTCGTGCCAGTCGTCGCGGCGGGCGAGGTCGTTCCACTCCGGGATCAGGTTGGCCACCGGGCAGGCGTGGTGGCAGAACGGGATCCCGCAGTCCATGCAGCGTGCGGCCTGCTTGCGCACCGCGGCGACCGGGAAGACCTCGTCCTCGCCGTTCTTGCGGGAGAGGTACACGTCCTTCCAGTCCATGATGCGGACGTCGACCGGACGGCGCGGCGGCAGCTCCCGCTCGTACTTCAGGAATCCGGTCTGGTCAGCCACGAGCAGCCTCCATCAGGGCAAGGTCGACGTCGGTGCCGTTGGCCTCGGCCATCCGCTGGGCCTCCAGCGCCCGGCGGTAGTCGCGCGGCATGATCACGCTGAACTGCTCCGACCAGCGGCCCCAGTCGGCCAGCAGGGCGTGGGCCACCGTCGACTCGGTGTCGGCGGCGTACCGGACGAGGACGTCGCGCAGCCACTGCGCGGACTCGCCGTCCAGCGGCTCGATGTCGACCATCTCGGTGTTCACCCGGTGGCGGGCGAGGTCGAGCACGTAGGCGATCCCTCCGGACATGCCCGCGGCGATGTTCCGCCCGGTCGAGCCGAGGATCACCGCGCGACCGCCGGTCATGTACTCCAGCGCGTGGTCGCCCACCCCCTCGACGATCGCGAGGGCACCGGAGTTGCGCACGCAGAACCGCTCCCCCACCCGGCCGCGCAGGAAGATCTCCCCGCCGGTGGCGCCGTAGCCGATCACGTTGCCGGCGAGCACGTTGTCCTCGGCCGCGAACGGCGCCTCCTGCGCGGGACGGACGACGATCCGGCCGCCGGAGAGGCCCTTGCCGACGTAGTCGTTGGCGTCGCCGTAGAGCCGCATCGTGATGCCGCGCGGCAGGAAGGCGCCGAACGACTGGCCGGCCGAGCCGCCGAAGGTCAGGTCGATCGTGCCGTCGGGCAGCCCCTCGCCGCCGAAGCGGCGGGTGACCATCGAGCCCAGCATCGTGCCCACGGTGCGGTTCACGTTGCGCACGGGCAGCTCGAGGCTGACCGGCCGCGCGTCGAGCAGCGCGCCCTCGCAGAGCTGGATGAGGGTTTGGTCCAGCGCCACGTCCAGGCCGTGGTCCTGTTCGCGCACCCGGTGCAGCGGCGCGCCGTCGGGCAGCTCGGGGACGACGAGCATCGGCGACAGGTCCAGCCCGGCCGCCTTCCAGTGGTCGACCGCCTTGCGGGTGTCGAGCAGCTCGGCGTGGCCGATCGCCTCGTCGATCGAGCGGAAGCCCAGCTCGGCCAGGTACGAGCGCACCTGCTCGGCCAGGAACTCGAAGAAGGTGACGACGAACTCCGGCTGCCCGGTGAACCGCTTGCGCAGCTCCGGGTTCTGCGTGGCCACACCGACCGGGCAGGTGTCGAGGTGGCAGACGCGCATCATCACGCAGCCCGACACCACCAGGGGCGCCGTGGCGAAGCCGAACTCCTCCGCACCCAGCAGCGCGGCGACGATCACGTCGCGCCCGGTCTTCATCTGGCCGTCCACTTGCACGACGATCCGGTCGCGCAGCCCGTTGGCCAGCAGCGTCTGCTGGGTCTCGGCGAGCCCCAGCTCCCACGGCGAGCCGGCGTGCTTGAGCGAGGTGAGCGGAGCGGCGCCGGTGCCGCC
This sequence comes from Blastococcus sp., assembly GCA_035296685.1. Taxonomy (GTDB): domain Bacteria; phylum Actinomycetota; class Actinomycetes; order Mycobacteriales; family Geodermatophilaceae; genus Blastococcus_B. Next base: position 7,846 of record DATHAK010000147.1, on the reverse strand, counting down.
GTCGTGCCCGGAGATCAGGACGACGTCGGCGTGCGCCTTGCTCACCCCGGCCGCGACCGTGCCGACCCCGACCTCGCTGACCAGCTTGACGTGCACCCGCGCCTGGTCGTTGGCGTTCTTCAGGTCGTGGATGAGCTGCTTGAGGTCCTCGATCGAGTAGATGTCGTGGTGCGGAGGAGGGCTGATCAGCCCGACGCCCGGCGTCGAGTGCCGGGTGCGCGCCACCCACGGGTAGACCTTGCTGCCGGGCAGCTGGCCGCCCTCGCCGGGCTTGGCGCCCTGCGCCATCTTGATCTGGATGTCGTCGGCGTTGACCAGGTACTCGCTGGTGACGCCGAACCGGCCCGACGCCACCTGCTTGATCGCCGAGCGTCGCAGGTCGCCGTTCGGGTCGGGCGTGAACCGGTCGGGATCCTCGCCGCCCTCACCGGTGTTGGACTTCCCGCCCAGCCGGTTCATGGCGATCGCCAGCGTCTGGTGCGCCTCGGCGGAGATCGAGCCGTAGCTCATGGCCCCGGTGGAGAACCGCTTGACGATCTCCTCGACCGGCTCGACCTCGTCGAGCGGTATCGGCTCCCGCACGCCGGTCCTCAGCGTGAACAGGCCGCGCAGCGTCGCGGCCTCCTCGGACAGCTGGTCGACCGTCTGCGTGTACTTCTCGAAGACGTCGTACTGCCGCGACCGGGTGGCGTGCTGGAGCAGGAACACCGTCTCCGGGTTGAACAGGTGCACCTCGCCCTCGCGGCGCCACTGGTACTCGCCACCGACCTCCAGCCGGCGGTGCGCCCGCTCGGTCGGGTTCTCGGGGTAGGCCCGGCGGTGGCGCATGGCCACCTCCTCGGCGAGGACGTCGATACCGACGCCGCCCAGCGGGCAGGAGGTGCCCGTGAAGTACTCGTCGACCAGGTCCTGCGAGAGCCCGACGGCCTCGAAGATCTGCGCCATCGTGTACGAGCCGACCGTGCTGATCCCCATCTTGCTCATGACCTTGAGCACGCCCTTGCCGAGCGCCTTGACCATGTTGCGCACGGCCTGGGCCGGCTCGACGCCGGTCAGCGCGCCGTCGCGGATCAGGTCCTCGATCGACTCGAACGCCAGGTACGGGTTGACCGCCGCAGCGCCGTAGCCGAGCAGGAGCGCGACGTGGTGCACCTCGCGGCAGTCGCCGGACTCGACGACCAGCCCGACCTCCATGCGGGTCTTCTCCCGCACCAGGTGGTGGTGGACGGCGGCGGTCATGAGCAGCGACGGGATCGGGGCGCGCTTCTCGTCGCAGTCGCGGTCGGACAGCACGATGATCCGGGCGCCGGCGGCGATCGCCTTCGACACCTTGGTGCGCAGCTGCTCGATCGCCTCGGCGAGCGCGGCACCGCCGCCGTTGACGTCGAAGTGGCCGGTGATCCGGACGGCGGCGTAGCCGGGCAGGTCGCCGTCGTCGTCGATGTGCAGGATCTTGGCGAGTTCGTCGTTGTCGATGACCGGGAAGGGCAGGAACACCTGGCGGCAGGAGGCCGGGGTGGCCCGCAGCAGGTTCTGCTCGGGCCCGAAGGTGCGGCCCAGGCTGGTCACCAGCTCCTCGCGGATGGCGTCCAGCGGCGGGTTGGTCACCTGGGCGAACAGCTGCCCGAAGTAGTCGTAGAGCAGCCGCGACCGGTCCGACAGCGCCGCGACCGGAGTGTCGGTGCCCATCGAGCCGATCGGCTCGGCCCCCGACGACGCCATCGGCGTCACGAGGACGCGCAGCTCCTCCTCGGTGTACCCGAACATCATCTGCCGGCGGACGACGGACTCGTGGCTGGGCCGCGAGCGCCGCCGCTCGGGCAGCTGGGGCAGGTGCACCAGGCCGGCGTGCAGCCAGTCGTCGTAGGGGTGCTCGCCGGCCAGGGCGCCCTTGACCTCCTCATCGGAGACGATCCGCCCCGCGGCGGTGTCGACGAGGAACATCCGGCCCGGCTGCAGCCGGCCCTTGGCCACGACGTCCGCGGCGGGGATGTCGAGCACGCCGACCTCGCTGGCCAGGACGACGAGGTCGTCCTTGGTGTGCCACCAGCGGCCCGGGCGCAGCCCGTTGCGGTCGAGGACGGCGCCGATGACGGTGCCGTCGGTGAAGGCGACCGCGGCCGGCCCGTCCCACGGCTCCATGATCGAGGAGTGGAACCGGTAGAAGGCCCGGCGGGCCGGGTCCATCTCGTCGTGGTTCTCCCACGCCTCCGGGATCATCATCAGCACCGCGTGCGGCAGCGAGCGGCCCGAGAGGTGCAGCAGCTCGAGGACCTCGTCGAAGGTCGCCGAGTCGCTGAAGTCGCTGGCGGTGACCGGGAAGATCCGCTCCAGCCCCAGCTCCGACGCCGGGCCGGCGGGGCCGTCGAAGAGTGAGGTCTCGAGCTTGGCCTCGCGGGCCCGCATGCGGTTGCGGTTGCCCTTGATGGTGTTGATCTCGCCGTTGTGGGCGATGAAGCGGAACGGGTGCGCCAGCGGCCAGCTCGGGAACGTGTTGGTCGAGAACCGGCTGTGCACCAGCGCGATCGCCGACTCGTAGCGCTCGTCGCGCAGGTCGGGGAAGAACAGCGGCAGCTGGTCGGTGGTCAGCATGCCCTTGTAGGTGATCGTCCGCGACGACAGCGAGACGATGTAGAGGGAGCTGCCGGCGTCGACGGCGGCCCGCTCGGCGCGCTTGCGCAGGACGAAGGAGCGGCGCTCGAGCCGGGTGACGCCGTGGGGCGCGACCGTCCCGCCGAACGCGGCCCCGTCGGCACGGGCCCCCATCGTCTCGGCGACGAACAACTGGGCGAAGTGCGGCATGACCGCGCGCGCGGTGGGGCCGAGGTCGGCGCCGTCGGGGTCGACGGGGACGTCGCGCCAGCCCAGGACGGTGAGGCCCTCCTCGTCGGCGAGCTTGGCAACCTCGTCCAGGCGCGCGGAGCGCTCGCCCTCGTCGGCCGGGAGGAACGCGACGCCGACCGAGTACTCCCCCAGCGGCGGCAGCTCGAAGTCGACGCTGGCGCGCAGCAGCGCGTCCGGCACCTGGGTGAGGATCCCGGCGCCGTCCCCCGAGTTGGGCTCCGAGCCGGCGGCGCCGCGGTGGTCGAGGTTGTGCAGTGCCGTCAGACCGGCGGCCACGATGGCACGCGACCGGCGCCCGCGGGCGTCGGCGACGAAGGCGACGCCGCAGGCGTCCTTGTCGTTCGCCGGGTCGTACAGGCCGGTCGGGGCGGGTAGGGCGGAGAACGGCACAGTCGGCGGCGCCGCGGAGAACGGGACAGCGGCGGGGGCGGTGGGCTCGGACATGTCACTCCCGTCGTCGGCATCCGATCCGGGCCTCGGGGCGAGGTCTCGGACGGGGGCGGTGGCCCGGCCGGTGGTCAAGGGCGGCGAAGGAGGCGGAGCACGTGCTGGCGCAGCGCACTGACCCATCGGGATGGTGACCGCTGGGCTGTCGTTCCGCGGGGCGACGCTGGCCCGGTTCCGACGGTGTCGACCCGGCCGGGATCGCCAGCGGGGTCAGCCCGAAGGGTACACAGCAGTAACACCGGCCTCTCCCGCTCAAACCCATGCACCGGCGCGTCGGCAGGATCACGTCGGTGGTTGGCCGTTCCGGGCCTGCGCGAACGGGTCAGCCGGGGTCGGCGGGGCGGTGATCATCCTCACGCGCCGGAACCGGATCGGTTCCCGCCGGGGCCGGCTCGGCGGGCCGAACGGCGGGCTTCGGACCCCGCTCGATGACCTCACGGGGCCGTCCGCGCTGCCAGAACATGTAGGCCACCGCGCAGAGGCCGACCACGATCGAGGTGAAGACGTTGAGGCGGACGCCGAAGAATGTCTCGGCCGGGTCGGTGCGCAGCAGTTCGATCCACAGGCGGCCCAGGCAGTAGGACGCCACGTACAGCGCGAACGCCCGGCCGTGGCTGAGCCGGAACCGCCGGTCGGCCCAGATCACCAGCACCGCCGCGGCGAGGTTCCACAGCAGCTCGTACAGGAACGTGGGATGGAAGGTGCCCAGCACGACGGGTTGCCCGTCGGGGCCGAGCACGGCCCGGCCGCCGTCCCACTCGTAGATCCTGAGCGCCCAGGGCAGGTCCGTGGCGCTCCCGTAGAGCTCGTTGTTGAACCAGTTCCCCAGCCGCCCGATGGCCTGGGCGACCAGCAGCCCGGGCGCGATCGCGTCGGCGAACGCCGGCAGCGGGATGCCGCGGCGCCGGCAGGCGATCCACGCGCCCACGCCGCCGAGGGAGATGGCGCCCCAGATGCCGAGCCCGCCCTCCCAGATGGCGAAGGCCCGCATCGGGTCGCCGCCCTCGCCGAAGTACGGGCGCGGGCTGGAGATCACGTGGTAGAGCCGGCCACCGATGATCCCGAACGGCACGGCCCAGACGGCGATGTCGAGCACGTCGCCGGGGGCGCCCCCGCGGGCGATCCAGCGCTTGTCGGTGATCAGGACGGCGGCGACGATCCCGGCGACGATGCAGAGCGCGTAGGCGCGGATGGGGAGTGGTCCGAGCTCCCAGACACCCTGGGTCGGGCTCGGGATGGTGGCCAGGATCATGCCCGCACCCCTGCGGCCAGGTCGGCGGTGAGAGCGCGGACGCCGTCGGCGCCGCGGCCCTCGAGCAGTTCGCGCACGTAGGCGGAGCCCACGATGACTCCGTCGGCGAACGCGGCGACCTCGGCGGCCTGACGCCCGTCCGACACGCCCAGGCCCACGCACACCGCGAGGTCGGGGCGGGCCTCCCGGGTGCGGGCCACCAGCTTCTCGGCGGCGTCGCTGACCGTGGCCCGGGTGCCCGTCACGCCCATCGTCGAGGCGGCGTAGACGAAGCCCCGGCAGGCGGCGGTCGTCGAGCGCAGCCGGGCGTCGGTGGATGACGGGGCCACGAGGAATACGCGGTCGAGGTCCTCCCGGTCGGAGGCGGCCAGCCACTCGGCCGCCTCGTCGGGGATCAGGTCGGGCGTGATCAGGCCCGCTCCCCCGGCGGCGGCCAGATCGGACGCGAGCCGGTCGACGCCGTAGCGCTCGATGGGGTTCCAGTAGGTCATGACGACCGGCACCGCACCCGCGGCCGCGACCCCCTCGACGGCGCGCAGCACGTCGCGCATGCCGACACCGGCGCGGACGGCGACGTCGACGGCCTGTTGGATGACCGGCCCGTCCATGCCCGGGTCGCTGTACGGGACGCCGATCTCGATGACGTCGGCACCGGCCTCGACGGCCGCGGTCATCGCCGCGATCGAGCCCTCGACGTCGGGGTAGCCGACCGGCACGTAGGCGATCAGCGCGGCCCGCCCCTCGGCTTTCGCCTTGGCGATGCGCTCGGCCAGCTGAGTCACGCCGTCTCCCCCGCGTCGGGTCCGGCGACGGCCTCGCCGGAGCTGACGGCGCCGTCGGTGGGCTGCTGGTTCTCGTCGAGGCCGGCGCCGGGTTCCGAGTGGTCCCGGTCGCCGAGCCCGAACCACTTCGAGGCGGTCTCGACGTCCTTGTCACCACGGCCGGACAGGTTCACCAGCAGCAATGGAGGCTGATCTCCCCGCCCACCAGCCCCCGACGCCCCCAGCTCCTTGCCCAGCACGAGCGCGCCGGCCAGGGCGTGCGCCGACTCGATCGCCGGGATGATCCCCTCGGTCCGGCAGAGCAGCGCGAACGCCTCCATCGCCTCGGTGTCGGTCACCGCCCGGTACTCCGCGCGGCCGATGTCGTGCAGGTAGGAGTGCTCCGGGCCGACCCCCGGGTAGTCGAGGCCGGCGCTGATCGAGTGCGACTCGATCGTCTGCCCGTTGTCGTCCTGCAGGAGGTACGAGCGGGCGCCGTGCAGCACGCCCGGCGAACCCCCGGTGATCGTGGCGGCGTGCCGGCCGGTGTCGACGCCGTCGCCGCCGGCCTCCAGGCCCACCAGCCGCACGCCGTCGTCGGGCACGAACGCGGTGAAGATGCCGATCGCGTTCGATCCCCCGCCCACGCAGGCGAGGACGGCGTCGGGCAGCCGGCCCTCCCGGTCGAGCACCTGCTGCCGCGCCTCGTCGCCGATAACCCGCTGGAAGTCGCGGACCATCGCCGGGAAGGGGTGGGGGCCGGCCACCGTGCCGAAGACGTAGTTGGTCGTCTCCACGTTGGTCACCCAGTCGCGGAACGCCTCGTTGATGGCGTCCTTGAGCGTGCGGGAGCCGGTGGTCACCGGGATCACCTCGGCGCCGAGCAGCCGCATCCGGGCCACGTTGAGCGCCTGCCGGCGGGTGTCCTCCTCGCCCATGTAGACGGTGCAGGACAGCCCCATGAGCGCCGCGGCCGTCGCCGTCGCCACGCCGTGCTGCCCGGCGCCGGTCTCGGCGATGACCCGGCTCTTGCCGATCCGCTTGGTGAGCAGCGCCTGGCCCAGCACGTTGTTGATCTTGTGCGAGCCGGTGTGGTTGAGGTCCTCGCGCTTGAGCAGGATCCGGGCGCCGCCGGCGTGCTCGGCGAACTTCGGCACCTCGGTGACCGGACTCGGCCGGCCGGTGTAGTCGCGCTGCAGCCGGTCGAACTCGGCCAGGAACGCGGGGTCGACCCGCATGGCCTCGTAGGCCTCGGTCAGCTCGTCGAGAGCGGCGATCAGTGCCTCGGGAACGAACCGCCCGCCGAAGATCCCGAAGTGACCGGTGGCGTCGGGCCAGCCCGGGCGCGCCGGCAGGAGACGTTCCCCGGGCTGCGGTGGGCTGGTGGTCGTCATGCCGTCAGACTAAGGACCTCCCTGCCCCCCACCGCTCGCAGGCTCGCGGCGGGCCCCTGCAGGGAGGCCGGGTTTCGCGCCGGAACGACCCGAGCCCCTGTCGTCGTGATCCCGGCCCACAGCGCTGGGGTCGCGACCCCGAACCGTGGGCGGCGGGGGTCGCGCTCGAGCTAGCGACTGGTGCGGGGGGTCGCCGGATGCGACCCGGCGGTGACCAGGTCCGCGACCGCCTGGCGTGCGTCGCCCGCGGTGACCAGCCCCTCGCCGACGAGGACGGCGTCGGCGCCGGCGGCCGCGTAGGAGATCAGGTCGTGCGGCCCGCGGACGCCGGACTCGGCCACCTTCACCACGCCCGACGGGAGGCCCGGGGCGATCTTCTCGAAGGTCGAGCGGTCGACCTCGAGGGTCGTCAGGTCGCGCGCGTTGACGCCGATCACCGAGGCGCCGGCCTCCAGCGCCCGGTCGGCCTCGGCCTCGGTGTGCACCTCGACCAGGGCGGTCATGCCGAGCGACTCGATCCGCTCGCGGAGCCCGACCAGCGCGTTCTGCTCGAGGGCCGCCACGATCAGCAGCACGACGTCGGCGCCGTGCGCCCGCGCCTCATGCACCTGGTAGCTGCTGACGACGAAGTCCTTGCACAGCACGGGGACGTCGACGACCGCGCGGACCGCGTCCAGGTCGGCCTGCGACCCGCCGAACCGCCGCTGCTCGGTGAGCACGCTGATCACCCGCGCGCCACCGGCGGCGTACTGGACGGCGAGCTCGGCCGGGTCGGGGATGGCGGCGAGGTCACCCTTGGAGGGGCTGCGCCGCTTCACCTCGGCGATGACGCCGACGCCGGGAGCACGCAGAGCGGCCAGGGCGTCGAGGGCGGGGCGGGCGTCGAGCGCCGCGGCCTTGATCTCGTCGAGGGGTGTGCGCGCCTCGCGGACGGCGAGGTCCTCACGGACACCGGCCACGATCTCGTCGAGGACGTTCACCGGGCCCACTGTAGAGGCGGCGCGACGGCCCCCCGTCCGCGGGGCGGGCCAGTGGGCCGATTCCGTTCCGCTATGGCCGGTCCGTGGCGGGCGCCGGGTCGGTCGGGTCCTCGCCCCGGTCGAGCGCCTTCCACGCGGCCTGCGCCCGGTCCTCGTCGGTCACCGGCC
>DATHAK010000146.1:0-4217 GCA_035296685.1 Blastococcus sp. | reverse complement strand
CGGCGGCGAGGAAGGCTGACCGTGGTCGAGGCCGGGTTCGAGCGCACCGAGCTCCCGGGCGGCCTCCGGGTCCTGACCGAGCGCATGCCCGCCGTGCGCTCGGTCACCCTCGGCATCTGGGCCGGCGTGGGGTCCCGTGACGAGACCCCACGCCTGGCCGGTGCCTCCCACTACCTGGAGCACCTGCTGTTCAAGGGGACGAAGCGGCGCTCGGCCCGCGACATCGCCGAGGCGATGGACGCGGTCGGCGGCGAGACCAACGCCTTCACCTCCAAGGAGTACACCTGCTTCTACGCCCGGACGCTCGACCGCGACCTGCCCCTGGCGGTCGACGTCCTGGTCGACATGCTGCGCTCCTCGACGATGGCCTCGGCCGACGTCGACGCCGAGCGGACGGTCATCCTCGAAGAGATCGGCATGCACAACGACGCCCCCGACGACGTCGTCCACGACCTGTTCGCCGAGGCCCTGTTCGGCGGCCACCCGCTGGGCCGGCCGGTGCTGGGCACGGTCGACTCCATCACCAACATGCGGCGCGACGCCATCGCCCGCTACTGGCGGCGCCATTACGTGCCAGGCAACCTGGTGGTGGCGGCGGCCGGCAGCCTCGAGCACGACCAGGTGGTCGAGCTGATCGCCGAGGCGTTCGGCAAGACCGCCGACGGCGAGCCGATCGGCCCCCGTGAGGGCCGGCGCGAGCCGCGGGTCCACGGCGGGGTCGCGGTCCGGCGCAAGCCGACCGAGCAGGCCCACGTGGTGCTCGGCACCCGCGGGCTGTCCCGGGCCGACCCGCGCCGCTTCGCCCTCGGGGTGCTGAACGTCGCCTTCGGCGGCGGGGTCTCGTCCCGCCTGTTCCAGCAGGTGCGGGAGCAGCGCGGCCTGGTCTACTCGATCTACTCCTACGCCGCCCAGTACTCCGAGACCGGGTCGTTCTCGGTCTACGCCGGGGCCGCGCCCAAGCGCATCCACGACGTGCTGGCGATCGTCCGCGACGAGCTGGAGCGGGTGGTGGCCGACGGCCTCACCGAGGCCGAGCTGGAGCGGGGCAAGGGCCACCTGGAGGGGTCGCTGGTCCTCGGCATGGAGGACACCTCGGGCCGCATGACCCGCCTGGGCAAGTCCGAGCTCACCTTCGGCGAGATCCTCTCGGTCGACGAGGTCATCCGCCGGGTCGACGCCGTCACCGACGCCGACGTCCGCGCCGTGGCCAAGGAGGTCCTCGGCACCGGCCCCCGCGCCCTGGCCATGATCGGGCCGTTCGACGACGACGGGTTCTCGCAGTACGTCACGTGACCCGGGCGCTCGACGTCCACGGCGGAACGTAGGTGGCGAGCCGATCCAACAGCACGCTTGGCTGTTCCTCGATCACCAGCATCTCCCGGTACTCGGGCTCGAGGAACCCTTGGGTGACCATCTGATCGGTGAGTGCCCGGAGGCTGTCGAAGTAGCCGTCGACGTTCAGCAGGCCACAGGGCTTGCTGTGCAGGCCGAGCTTCCCCCAGCTCCACACCTCGAACAGCTCCTCCATGGTGCCGACCCCACCGGGCAGCGTGAGGAACGCATCCGCCAGCTCAGCCATGAGGGCCTTGCGCTGCTGCAGGTTCTCGACGACGTGCAGCTCGGTCAGGCCGGCATGAGCGATCTCGCGGTCGACGAGCTGCTGAGGGATGACGCCAATGGCCTGCCCGCCCGCGTCGAGCACGGCATCGGCGAGCTCGCCCATCAGGCCGACGTTGCCGCCGCCGTAGACCAGGCCGATCCCGCGCTCGGCCAGCAGCTCGCCAAGGCCCCGGGCGGCGGCGGCATAGGTTGTGGCGCGACCGCTGGCCGCGCCACAGAAGACACAGATCATCGCCGCTACAGCATATCGGTCGCCTCAGCCGACCGGCTGGAAGTAGTGACGGGCGACGTAACCGCCGACCTTGCCCCCGAGCCTCGAACCTTGCCGGTCGGAGTCGAAGAAGTGGAAGCCGACGAGCACCCGCGCCAGGTCGACGTCCTCCACGATGCCGTGGAGTCGCCTGTACTCCCGGGTCGTGTGGGTGGCGCGGCTGTCGAGTGTGAAGGGGACCTTGTCGGTGCCGAAGAACGCGTCCAGGGCCTTGACGACGGCGGTGCTGTGGCAGGCGTGCGCCGAGGGGTACTCGGGGAAGTTCGGTGTCGTGCCGAGCGGCGTCCAGCTCGGGTCGGCCACCGTCCTCGGGTTGCCGTCCTCCTCCGCCAGCGGGATCGCCTGGTAGGGCCGCCAGAACCAGTCGTGGTACTTGGTGTCGAAGCAGGCGATCATCCCATCGCCCCCGGCCACGTGGGCCATCGCCAGCATCCGCGCCGTCTGCACCAGATCGAGCCCGCGCGCAGTGGCGAGGCGGAGCATGCCGTCGTTCCACTGCCTGAGGTCATGGTCGGTCCAGAACAGGGCCTGGCTCGTCTGCTCCGGCGTCCGCGTGCTGCTGTCGCGGCGGCCGAGCGCCTCGACCTGGTTGAGGTCCTTCGCGTACCGCCGGCTGGTCAGGGACTGGGGCCGTCGAGCCGGAACTGGGAGCGCTGGTGAGCGCAAGCGGCTTCATGCCGGGCAGGCGAAGGCCGAGCACCGTCCCGGGCGCGGGTTGCCAGACCCCGGGGCCGGGCGGGGGAGGGTCGAGGTCCGCGAGCGTGGGGTCGCGCTCCCGGCCGTCGTTCGCCCGCAGCGCGAGGATCGACTGGGCGACCTGCCCGCCGATCGCGATCCCATGCCGCTTGGCCCGCTTCTCCATCGCCGTGCCATCCGGGACAGCAGCCATGTAGGCGCTGTAGTCGTCGTCGAGAATGGTCTGGTCGGCGCCGAGCTGTGGCTGCAGACCGGTGAGCGTGTCGTACGCCGCGGTCGCGATCGCGGCCTCGGGAGCGGTGTTCGGTGGCGCGGCGGGCGTGGGCAGGTACGGCCGGTAGCCGCCTTCGAGGGCTACCGCGGCGTCATAGATCGCGACGTGGACGATGCCCATGTACACGGCCGCCTCGCCGGGGAACTTGTTGCCGAAGTTCTCCGAGCCGAAGCTGCCGCCAGGGCCGGCCGGGACGATCGCGCACCGCGCCTCCGTGCTCCAGAAGGCGATCGGTGTCGATCGGGCGGGGTAGTTGGCGGCGGGCGCGCACTGCGTCTGTGACGGTGCGCCGACAGTGGGCCAGGCGCGGAGGAGCGCGGCCGCCCCCAGGAGCACGACGAGCAGGGCCAATCTCGATTTCACGGTGCCTCCGTCTCGACGAGGTCGCTCTGGACCCGGCCGACGGTAGGCGGTCGTGCTCAGCTTGAAATCGTGGGTTCCCCTGAGCCTTGCTCGTCCGGCCGGAACCGTCGCGCGAGCTCGGCCCGCGAGCGCAGGCCGAGCTTGGCGTACACGTGGGACGGTGCGTCTCCACCGTCCGCTGGCCACAGAAGAGCGCGGCGGCGACCTCCTTGTTCGTGCGACCCTCGGCCACGAGCGCGGCGACGCGGCGCTCCGCGGCTGTCAGGCCCTCCTCGCGGGTGCGCCCGCCGATCCGGCCGAGCTCCGCGCGGGCCTTGCCGGCCCAGGTCGCCGCGCCGAGCCGCTCGAACTCGCCGAGCGCCGCGCCGATCGCGTCGCGGGCGGCGCGCTTCTGACGCTCGCGCCGGCGGACCACGCCGAGCGCGAGCAACGCGCGGGCCCGCCCGAACGCGTCGCCGACGGTCTCGTGTTGCCTGACGGCGTGGTCCAGGAGCGGAGCGGCCCCGGACACGTCTCCCCGCGCGGCCGCCACGAGACCGCGGCAGCGCGTCACGTGCGCGAGCACCCAGTCGCGTTCGAGTCGTCGCGCATCCGCCTCCCACACGTCGAGGAGGCGGTCGGCGTCGTCCGGCCGATCGAGCGCGAGCAGCGCCTCGACATGGTCGGGCACCCACCAGCGCTTGCCCGCCTCACCCCCAGCCGAGCCTGCTGGTCGTCGACGCTGCCCTGCCGAACCAGTCGAGGGCCGCGTGCGGATCCCCCTCCTGAAGGGCGACGACACCGAGGGTTCCCAGGTGCACGGGCGTGTGCTGCCCAATCTGCTCCTCTCCGAGCTGCAGGGACCGCCGCGAGTGCGCGCGGGCGAGCTCGAGCTGGCCGCGATGGGCGGCGATCACGGCGATCGGCAGATGGATCCACGGCACCTCGAGCCCGTACTGGACCTGGAGCTCGTAGGCGCGGTCGGCGTAGTCGGCCGCAAGCTGCCAGCGGTTG
>DATHAK010000145.1:0-6820 GCA_035296685.1 Blastococcus sp. | reverse complement strand
GGGCAAGGACACCTTCGACATCAGCCGGAAGTGCCTGCGCCCGCGCGGGATGCTGGCGCTCTTCGGACTGGCCAGCGGCAACGTGCCGGCGTTCGAGCCGCAGCTCCTGGGCCGGGGGTCGCTGTTCCTCACCCGCCCGGGACTGGTCGACTACATCGCCACCCGCGAGGAGCTGCTCGCGCGTGCGGCCGATCTGTTCGCCTGGATCGGCGATGGCTCTCTCTCGGTCCGGATCGGCGGCCGCTACCCGCTCGCCGAGGCCTGCCGGGCGCACGAGGACCTCGCTTCCCGCCGGACGACGGGGAAGCTGCTGATCCTGCCCTGATCCCGGCTGCTCCGCAGCGGTGGCCCGGACTCGCGCCGATCGGCTAATGTGACCGTTGCACGGTTAAGATAGATGCATTAACCGACCGCACCGATGCCACTGGGGGCCCATGAGCGGGAGCCGATCGGCACTTCCGCTCGGGGCCACCGCGTCCACCCGGGAGTCGCTGCGGCTCACGGCCGAGTCGCTGTTCGCCGCGCACGGTCTGGACGGGGTCTCGCTGAAGCAGATCTGCGACGTGGCCGGTCAGGCCAATCGCTCCGCGATCCAGTACCACTTCGGGAGCAAGCAGGGGCTTGTCGACGCGATCTTCGAGTACCGCCTCCCGGCCATCAACCGCCGCCGCGCGGCGATGCTCGCCGATCTGGAGGCGCACGACCGGCTCCGTGACGCGCGCGGCCTCATCGAAGCCGTCGTCGTCCCGCTCGCCGAGGAGTCGGAGTACGGGGCGGGCCGCTACGTCGGCTTCCTCCACCAGCTGACCTTCGGCGGCTCGATGACGAGCCAGTACCGGCGGATCCTGCCCGCGTTCACCGAAACCACCGGGCGGACGCTCGCCCTCCTGGCCAGCGCACTGCCGGACCTCCCCCGGCCGATCCGCGCGCACCGGCAGACGCTGGCGCAGTCGCAGATCAGCATCGCGCTGGCGCTGCGGGAGAACGCTCTGCGCAGCGGTGATCCGGAGCGGAAACTGCTGCCGTACCACCTGTTCCTCTCCGATCTCCTGGACACGCTGACCCACGCTGCGACCGCGCCGATGTCGGAGTCCACCCGGCTGGCGCTCGCCGGACACCCGGCGACGCCGGCCACCTGACCCGTCCCGGTGCCGCGTCCCGCGCGCCATCCCGTCGAGAGGCACGTCATGTCCGAGTACACAGTCGGGATCCATCTGCTGCGCCGCCTCCGAGAGCTCGGCATCGAGCACGTCTTCGGCGTGCCCGGCGACTACGTCCTCACCGTCATCGACCGTATCGAGGCCAGCCCGGAGCTCACGTGGGTGGGCAGCTGCAACGAGCTGAACGCCGCCTACTCCGCCGACGGCTACGCACGGATCACCGGCGCCGGCGCGTTCGTCGTGACCGCCGGCGTAGGGGACCTGGGCGCGGCCGGCGGAATGGGCGGTTCCTTCGCCGAGCGGGTGCCGGTGGTGATGATCTCCGGGATCCCGGCGTCGGAGGCCACGGCGGGCAAGAAGTGGATCCACCACAGCACCGGCGACGGCGACTTCAGCTCCTTCCGGCGGATGTTCGACGAGATCACGGTCGACTCGGCCCTGGTGTCCGCGGTGGATGCCGTCGACGTGATCGACCGGCTCCTGACCTCAGCCCGAGACCAACGCGGGCCGGTGTTCCTCGCCCTCCCCGACGACGTCGTCGACGTGCCCGTCGACCGCCCGGCCGGCCCGCTCCCCGCTCCGCATACTGCCGATTCGGCTGCACTGTCTGCCGTCCTCGATCGGGTTTCCGCGCTGGCCGTCGCCGCCTCCCGGGTGGTCGCCGTCGTCGACGTCGGCGTCCGCCAGCAGGGGCTGGACGACGAGCTGCGGACGTTCCTCGGTGCGACCGGCATCGCGTGGGCGGCGACCTGGGCCGCGCAGTGGCACGTGCCCGATCCCTCCGGAACCGACTTCCTCGGGGTGTACGCCGGAAGGCGCAGTCCCGCGGTGGCCCGGGTGGACGGCGCCGACCTGCTGCTGCGGATCGGGCTGCGGTCCGACGAGGCCAACACCGGCCGTGCCGCTCCGGACGCACCCAGGACGGGGGTCGTCGACATCGAACCCGATGCGGTGGTCGTGGACGGCGAGCGCGTGGCGGGGTTGCCCATGCGGGACGTCCTCGCGGCGCTGGCCGACCGGATCGCGGTCCCGGCTGGGCTCCCGGTAACGACTGCGCCCGGGAAGGCCACGGCCACGTTCGAACCAGTCCCGGACACGCCGCTGACCCAGGACCGCCTGTGGCACGCCGTCCAGGACCACCTGCGCCCAGGAGACACCCTCGCCGTCGATCAGGGCACCTGCAACCTCGGGCTGCGCTCGGTGCAGGTACCCGCCGGGATCCGGGTGCTGGAGCAGTCCTCCTGGATGGCCATCGGCTGGTCGGTGCCGGCGCTGCTCGGTGCCAGCCTGGCCGATCCGGCACGGCGCCCGGTCGTGGTGATCGGCGACGGTGCGCTGGCGCTGACCGTCCAGGAACTGTCGACGCTGCTCACCGCTGCGGTGGCGCCCCTGGTGCTGGTCCTCAACAACGGCGGCTACGTCATCGAGGACGCCGTCGTCGGCGGCCGGCGGATGGCGTGCAACGACCTGTGGGCCTGGCGCTACAGCGACCTGCCCGGGGTCTTCGACGGCACCGGGGAACACCGGCCCCTGGGGCTGCGGGTGCACACGGAGGACGAGCTCGCGGCGGCTCTCGCCGAGGCGGACAAGGCGCAGGCCGACGGGCGCCTGGCGCTGATCGAGGTCGTCCTCGACCGCGAGGACATGCCCAAACTGCTGCGCCGGCTGAACTGGAAGTAGGACGCGTGGACCTCGGACCGGCGGGGCGGGTGGTCCTCGTGACGGGGGGAGCCGACGGGCTGGGGCTGGCGACCGCCGACCGGCTCGCCGCCGAGGGTGCCTTCCTGCCCTCCCCCGGGCGAGCTACGTCCCCGGGCCAGCCGTCGACGCCGACGGCGGCCTGTCCCCGGTCACCTGACCTGCGCCGGTCTCCGCCCCCGATGCACGAGGAGTGCGATCAGGTATGAGTACGGAAGCGAACGACGTCACGACCGGACACGACGGCGCGGTGCCGTTCGATGCCCTGGACCTTGCCCACCGCCTCGTGGCGGCGCGGCGCAGCACCGTTCCGGTGACGGCTCCGCCGGGGATGTCGAAGGCGCAGGGCACCGAAGTGAAGTCCCTGGCCCTGGGCCTGCTGTCGGAGAACGGCCGACGACGCGTCGCCGGCTACAAGGTGTCGATGTCCTACACCTGGGGGGCGCTGACCGAGGACGTGGTGCTCCCCTCCCCCGCCGTCCTACGCCGCGCCGAGCTGTTCGACCCGCTGGTGGAGACGGAGGCGGTGTTCCGCCTCCATCGCGACGTCAGCCCCGACGCGAGCCTCGACGACATCATCGACAGCGCGCACGTCATCCCCGCGATCGAGGTGCCGGACTGCCGCTGGACCGGTTGGTGCCCCAGCGACCGCGGCCGGTTCCGGGTGCCGACAGCTGCCGAACTCGAGGCGGACAACGCGCTCAGCTCCTGGCTCGTGCTCGGTAGCGACGCCGTTCCGGCGCGCCACCTGCCGTTGCCGGACGTCCGCGTGACCGCGCAGCGCAACGGCGAGGAGATCGCCACCGGGATGCTCTCCCATGTGATGGGTCATCCCGCCCAGGTGGTGCGGTGGCTGGCCCAGGAGTTGGCCGCCGTCGGCGAGCAGCTGCGTGCCGGGCAGATCGTGGCGACAGGCAATCCCTACAACCGGCTCGTCACCTGTCCGCCGGAGGGCGGCCGGTTCGACGCGGTCATCGACGGCGTGGGCAGGGCGACGGTCACCTTCACCGGTCCGAAGTGACCACCGACAGCGCCACCACGCCGGCCCGCGACCCGGTCGCGGGCCGGCAGCCACCTCACTTCGCTCGGGGTTCGGTGTACGTCTGGCTGAGGCCGGATGGATCTCGATCCACTCGGCGCCCTCGTCACCTGCGGTCCAGGAGTAGAGCGGGTCGGGGATGAAGTAGCCCATCCCTGCCGTCACGCGTCGGCTGCCGAAGCGGAGCTCGCCCCGGAGCACATAGTCCACCTGATAGACGCCGTGGCGGTGGGCCTTCACCCGCTCACCCGGCACGAGGAGTGCGACATGATCGATCTGGGCCTGCAGGGCAAGCGAGCCGTCGTCGCCGGCGCGGGATACATCCCACCCGCGCCGGGCACGGGCGCATCACCGCGCTACGGCTGGCCGAGGCCGGTGCGGCGGTAGCCTGCATCGATCTCGACGCCGATCGCGCGAAGGGCATCACCGCGGAGGTGGTTGCCGCTGGAGGTACGGCGTTCCCGGTCGTCGCCGACATGACCGACCGGGCCCAGGTGGACCGCGCCCTGGACGAGGCGGTGGAGGGCCTGGGCGGGATCGACGTCTGCGTCGACATCATCGGCGGAGCGCGCTGGGACGGCGTCCTCGACACGACCGAGGAGGACTGGCACTGGTCTCTGCAGAACAATCTCACGCAGGTGTTCTGGGTGCTGCAGGCCGCCGGCAAGCGGATGCGCGAGCAGGGCACCGGCGGCTCGATCGTGGCGCTCGCGTCGGTCGACGGCCTCGCCGCGGCCGCCCACCACGCCGCCTACGGCGCGGCGAAGGCAGGGTCATCCACCTGGCGAAGACGTTCGCCCACGAGCTGGGGCGGTACGGCATCCGGGTCAACACCGTGGCGCCGGGCAACGTCGGCAGCGGCAACGAGGACCAGCCCGAAGGCGCCTGGGCGACCTACAGGACCAACCCACTCGCGGCCCCCCGCACCCGCGACATCGGCAACGCGGTGCTGTTCCTCTGCTCGGAGCTTGCCGCGCGGATCACCGGGCAGAACCTGGTCGTCGACGGCGGCGCGACCATCCGCGAGCTGTGGGACTTCCCGCCGGAGACGCTCGAGCAGCTCGCAGCCCAGAAGCTGTGAGCCGGCCCCCGGGCGCTCGGTGGACCGCCCGGCTCAGCTGGTGGCGTAGCCGCCGTTGATCGGGATGGTCTGGCCGGTCACCCAGGCGGCGTCGTCGCTGACGAGCCAGGCAGCGGCAGCGGCGACGTCGCTCGCCTTGCCGAGCCGCGGCACGATGTAGGAGCGCAACTGCTTGAGCGCCATCCCCGACTCCTCGTCGGTGCCGGCGTTGTTCTGGGTGGCGAGCGAGAGGCTGTTGCAGGTGATGCCGTGACGGCCCACCTCCTTGGCCAGCGAGCGCATCAGCGCCGGCCCGGCACCCTTGGCCGCGGCGTAGGTGGCGATCAGTTTGTCACCGACCCGTGCCGACTCCGAGCTGATCGTGATCACCCGTCCCCAGCCCCGGTCGAGCATCCCCGGCAGCGCCACGTGGGTGCAGTTCAGTGGCCCGTAGACGTTGAGGTCGACGAGGACCTTCCACTCGGCCGGGTCCTCGTCGACGAACTTCTTCATGCTGATCCCGGTGACCGGGATCCCGGCGTTGTTCACCAGGATGTCGATCGGCCCGAACCGCCCGAAGGCCTCGGTCACGGCCGCCAGGTCGGTCACGTCGGCGACGACCGGCTCGGCCACCCCACCGGCCGCGCGGATCTCCTCGACCACCCGCTCGGCCCGGTCCGGGAACACGTCGTTGACGCCGATCAGGGCGCCTCGCGCAGCCAGCACGCGGGCGATCCCGGCCCCCACGTTCTGCCCCGCACCCGTGATGAGCGCCCTGCGCCCAGTCAGCTCCGGCACCGCGTCGCCTCCCTCTGCTCGCTCGGCCCCGCGCCCGCCGCCGAAGCGCCGGAGGCAGCCTAGTGACCGGCCGGATGTGCCGGCAGACGGGTGCCAGGAGTTCCGCTATGTTGACCGGGTGATCGGGCTCCGGGGACGTCGGACGGCACTGTGAGGCACATCCAGGCCGCCGAGGTGGACCGCATGGCCGCGGCGGTGCCGGCTGCCGAGCCGGGCCTGGCGGTGAGCTGGCTGGCGGGCCCCGTCAACGCCGAGCCCCTGGACGTCGGTCTGGTCACGCTGGCCCCCGGTGGCGCCACCCCGCTGCACTCGCACGACGGCGGCCAACTGATCGTCGTGGTGTCCGGCCGCGGCTGGGTGGAGGCCGCCGGCGAACGGGTGGTGGTCGAAGCGGGGGACGTCGTCCTCACCCCTCCCGGTGAGGTGCACACCCATGGTGCCGACGCCGACGGTCCGATGGCGCACTTCACCGTCACGACCGGCCCGAACCGGTTTCCTCAGCAGATCTGACCGGCAGGCACAGCGTCCGGCCGCGGAACCGCCCGATCGCCTCGAGCATCGACTGCGTGAAGGCGTTCATGGCGTGCGGCCGGTCGAGCGTCACCGTCGCCACCCCAGTCACCGGGTCGACGTCCACGACAGGGTGGTCGGTCAGTGGTCCTCGCCTCCGCCGTCGCCGCCCGTGGGGCGGCAGCCGCCCGGCCGGACCGAGCCGCTCACTTCCCGGGCACGTCGTCCCTGGACGGCGGACGGCGGGCGAAACCACCCCCGAGCACCAGCTGGGTGTTTGCCAGTCGTTCGATGTCGCGGGCGGTGCCCCGGTCCACCTGGGCGGCCAGGTCGACGGCGAGCTTCGCCGCGCCGAGCGCCTCGGCGGGCAGGGCGATGATCTCGCGCACCCTCTGCTGGACCGCGACGGCGAACCCCTCGGCCGGGAGAACCTCGTGCACCAGGCCCATGGTGAGCGCCTGCTGCGCGTCGACACTGCGCCCGGCCATCGCCATCCACTTCCCCCAGTGCGGGCCGACCAGGCGGGTCAGCCGGCTGGTGCCACCGCTGCCCGGG
>DATHAK010000144.1:0-5632 GCA_035296685.1 Blastococcus sp. | reverse complement strand
TGGTAGAGCCACTCGGTCTGCTCGGTCTCGCCATGCGGCACGTCAATGGCCGGGACGAACCACCAACGCAGGTGCAGAGTCTTGTCCATCGGCAGGTTCCGCCACAGGTCGCGTGCCGTGTTCAGGTGTTCCAGTCCGGTGTGCGCGACGAAGACGACGTCGGCATGGGGGGCCGCGCGCAGTGCCGCCGTGACTCCCGCCGGACGCGGTGGGAGAACGTGCCGCATGGCCTCGGCCCGGCGCACGGCGGAGACCAGACCTCGATTGCGCAGGCGCTGGATGGCCCGGAACCGGCGACGCGGGGTGAAGTTCGCCCCCTCCGGGAAGATCAGCAGGGCGTCCTGGTCACCGAGGTCGTGGGCCAGGTCGGCGATCGCCTCCGCGGAGCTGTCCCCCGCCGCCGGATCCGCCGGGACGAAGTGGTTGGGCAGCCGGTTGAGGTAGACGTCGATCAACGGATCCAGCTGCAGCACGTCCTTGAGCACGATCCGTGGCCGGCGCAGGTGGTTCCGGTCCATCAGCGTGTGTACGAGGAGGAACGAGTCGCCCGGACCGGCGTGACGGGAGAGCACCACCATGGCGTTCGTCGACCCAGGGACGCCGTCGTCCAGTGGCGACCAGGACGCGCTGTCGGTGACCAGCCGCAGCGCGAACAGCCGCCGAGCCACCCGCATCAGCACGTCCAGCAGCAGTCGTAGCACGGTGTAGTGCGCCGCCCGGTGCGCTGGGGTGTCCAGCCGGCGCCCGAAGCCGCTGAGCCCCCACAGCACCGCGGCCACCGCCAGTCCGGCCACCTCCAGCGCCAGGTACACCAGCGCGAAGCACAACAGCCGCAGGGCGCGCCAGTGCCCCGGCAACCACAGCGAGACAACGACAGCCAGCACTACCAGCACCGGCAGCAGGAGGACCGCGACCGCCAGCGCCGAGATGAGCAGCGGCCCGGTGACTCGGCGCACGGGGCGGGGTGGCAGCACCTCAGCCCGCCCCTTCCCCCGACGTGCCGGACCGGTCCAGGTAGCCGCAGGCCGCCCGGTACGACCGGTCGATCCGCTCCGGCACGCCGGAGAAGTCGCGGTAGCGGAGGTTGCGCAGGTCCCCGGCCGCAGACGGGCCCAGATCACCCGAAGGCAGTACGTGCAGCGTGACGTGCGGCGGCAGCGCGGCCAGGTCGGCGGCGAACCGATGCCGCCGCGCGATCTCGAAGGAGACCAGCGCGACCTCCCAAGGCTTGGCCGGCGGGCGCAGCGGACGGTCGATCCTCCCCACGTGCAGCACGTAGATCGTGTCGGCACCGAGAGCCACCGCCCGGCCGACCGGGATGCTGTGCACCAGCCCACCGTCCAGGTAGTGCTCGCCGTCGAGCTCCACCGGCGGCAGCAGTCCGGGGACGGCGCAGGAGGCGAGCACCGCCTCGATCAACGCGCCGTCGGTGAACCAGTGCTCGGCAGCCCTCTCGATGCTGGCGGCGACACACTGGAAGGGCACCCGCAGCCCGCTGAAGGTCTGCACCGGCAGATGGGCCTCGAGCAATTCGCGCAGGGGCTCACGTGGATGGAGATGGGTGCGGGTCCGCACGAGTGTCCGCGCACGGGTCAGCACGGACCCGGCGAAGATGCCCTCGGAGGTCAGTTCCGCCCACACCTCGCGCAACCTGTCCACCCCGCTCGGCGTGGGATCGGCGGCGATGAGCGCGCCATTGATCGCACCCACCGACGTGCCGACGATCACGTCCGGGCGGACCTCGTGTTCGAACAGCGCCTGCAGCATCCCGACCTCGGCCGCGCCGAGCACTCCCCCGCCGCCGAGGACGAAGGCCGTGCCACCGCGCCGGCCCAGCACCGGTGTCGATGCCATGGGCACATCGTGCCAACCCGCGGCGATCCGGGCAGGACGTGCTGGTTGATTGCGTACAGACGTGAACGGCTGCGGGGCCCGGATCCGGGGATCGACCCCGCCCAGCCGGCGCGGGGCGACCCGGCTGAGCCACTCCCTGGCGCCCCCCGAGCCGCTCCGGCCCGCGCCGGTCGAACCGACAACGGACGATCCTGGCGGCGCAGCCGCCATCGTGCCCGAACCCGCCTGATCCACCCATCAGCAGCCTTCGTCATCGCCGCAGGCGTGTGCGGACGGAGGCGTATCGCCCCTCGGACACGTAGTGCGCTGTCGCGGGACACAGGGCACAGGTGTCCCGCGACAGCGTTCATGTCGGGGCCTGTGGTCATGGTCCGGGCCGGGCCAGATGTGGGTCATCGTCGCAGGACACGCTCATTCTCGGTCCTGGGCGGCCGGGCCGGCGTCCCTGCACCGCCCCGCGAGCATGGTTAGGGCCACGCTTCCGGTCTACGGTCGGCTCGTGGAGGGCCAGCCGCTTCACCAGCAGGTCAGCTTCTGCCCTACGCCGCGCGGCCGCGTCGCCTACGCGGAGGTTGGTTCCGGATCGCTGCTCGTGCTCCCGCCGCCGTGGATCGGGCACCTCGAGCTCGAGTGGGAGTTCCCCGAGTTCCGCGCGTTCGTGCTCGGCCTCGCGGATCAGCATCGCGTCGTGCGATACGACCGGCTCGGCACCGGCATGTCCGACCGGCCCAGCCGCCCACCCGAGCATCCCCTCGACGAGCAGGTGGAGACCGTCGCCACCCTGCTGGGCCACCTCGGTCAGGCGGACGCGGCCCTGCTCGGCTTCTCCTACGGCGGTTGCGTCGCGCTGGCGATGGCAGCACGCCGGCCCGAACTCGTCCGTCGGCTGGTGCTGGTCGGCGCCTACGCCGACGGGTCGGCGATCGCCCCGCCCGCACTTGCGCAGGCGCTCGTCGCGACGGTGCGGGCGCACTGGGGAGTCGGCTCCCGGGCGCTGGCGGACGTGTGGGTGCCCGGGGCCAACAATGCGACGCGAGCCGCGTTCACCGCCCTCCAACGCGCCTCAGCGAGCGCCGAGGAGGCCGCCCGCGCCCTCGAGGGCGTCTACCGGACCGACGTGCGACGGGACGCCGCACGGGTCCGGGCGCCGACACTCGTCCTGCACCGCCGCGGCGACCGCGCAATCCGCGCGGAACTGGGCCGCGACCTGGCCGCGCTGGTGCCCGGCGCCCGCCTGACCCTCCTTCCCGGTGACCTGCATCCGCCGTGGCTCGGTGACCGGGGCGCTGTCCTTCGCGCTGTGCTTGAGTTCCTGGGCGGTGGTGCGGCACCGAGCAGTCCAGGCGCCCCCGGCCTGGACACGGCGCCGGACGGCGAGGGGCTGACCTCCCGGGAGCGCGAGGTGCTGCGGCTGGTCGCCGAGGGGCTCACCGACGAACGGATCGCCCAGCAGCTCGTGTTGTCCCCGCACACGGTGCACCGGCACGTGTCCAACATCCGTCTCAAGCTCGACGCGCCATCCCGTGCCGCCGCTGCCGCGGCGGCCACCCGGCAGGGCCTGATCTAGCCGGTGGCCCGCCCAGGCCATCGGGCCGGATGGCCCGTCCAGGCGATGTCGCCGGCCGACGATGCTGATGAGGTCGCTCCATGACCTCCCTGAGCACTGCTCGTTCACACCTACTCGCCGCGGTGTACGACCCGTTCCTCGCCCTCGGAGAGCGCCGCGGCATGTCCGACAACCGGCGGGCGCTGCTTGCCACCGCTGCCGGCCGTGTCCTGGAGATCGGTGCGGGCACCGGCGCCAACCTCATCGCCTACCCACCCGACCTCGACGCCCTCGTGGTCACCGAGCCCGACCCCGGCATGGTGCGACGGCTGAAGCGCAACGTGGCCCGCCACCGCCCGGAAGCCGAGGTGCTTTGCGTCGGGGCCGAGTCCCTGCCCTTCCCCGACGGCGCGTTCGACGTCGTCGTCTCGACGCTGGTGCTGTGCACCGTGCCCGATCCCGCAGCAGCGGTCACCGAGGCGCGGCGGGTACTCCGCCCGGGCGGCCGTCTGCTGTACGTGGAGCACGTCCGTTCCGAGGACGCGCGGCTCGCCCGCCGGCAGGACCGGCTCGCCTCCCCGTGGCGCGCGTTCGCCGCAGGGTGCCGGTGCAACCAGAGCACCCTGGACGTGCTCAGTGCGGCCTTCGAGCTCGAGCCGCCGACCCGGGCCACCTGGCTCGGCATGCCGTCGATCGTCCACCCGCTCGTCACCGGGGCAGCCGTGGTGCCGGTACGGTCCTGCGGCGCCTCGTGCGGGACGGCCGACGCCGGCCGCCGGGCGGACGAGCTCACGGAGGTCCGCGCATGAGCAGTCGGCCCGTGCCTCTCGGCCGGACGGACGGCCAGGCGCAGGCAGCTCCGGGCAGAAGAGGCGACGCCCGCTGGATCGAGCTCTGACGGCGGCCGCCGATCATCGAGTCCTCAACCACGCACGGCCGTCACACGCCGACCGTTCGAAGGCGTGTGCGTATAGCGGGGAACGCCGTTCCGGTTTCCCTGGCCTTCGAAACGGCCCACGCCACCGACGACCTGCTCTGCACGTTCTCGGACGGCACACGGCTGTTCATCTCGGCCAAACGCAAGTGCGGCAACGATTGCACCCCACTTCATGTGCACCCAGGCAAGTTCGTCCGCGAGCCCCCAGAGGAGATAGGCGCGGTGCCGTGCCATCTCCCGGGGATCCTGCAGCTCGACGACGTCGGCCATGGCAGCCGGCACGCCAGGCATCCCGACATCTGCCAGCAGCCAGCGGTCACGGAGCATCTCGGAGTCGCTGCCGGTCGAGACGGCCAGCAGCTCGCTCGCGTGTTCGGCAGCGTCCAGCAAGCAGCTCCCGCATATCCACGGCATGATCGCCGACCTTGTGCCTCCGCAAGACGCGCACTCAAGTGGTCCGTTGTTCAGCGCCATCAGTCCTCTGCTCGGCAAGCCGCTTGCCGGCCCGCCCTGGCGCGGACGGTCCCGCCGCAGCTGCGTTGCGCAATGGGAGGAAGAAAGGCGCCGGTGTTCCGATCGGCGGCGCTACCAGCCGTCGCGGCGGGATGGAAAGCACGCCCGTCGCCCAGGTCCCGAAGCTGGCCGGCCAGGACGTGGGCGGCGGTCACGACGTTGTCCAGCTCCTCGCTCGGCGGTGCTTGCCGGCCGTCCCGGAGCACCGACTGACGGCAGGCCCGGGTTCAGTGCCGGTCGTTGCGGCGTCGGATGGTGATAATCCCGGCGACGACCAGGAGCAACGGAAGAATCAAGCCCCACATCAGCCAGCCGTTCATGGGCCGCCTCTCTCGGTCGTGTCGGAGAAGACGACGCCCCGACGCGCCTGTTCGTGACCGTCAGCCTGCGCTGGACCTCCGCGCGCGGCGTCACCCGCAAAGGACGAGGGCCGCCCGGAACGCGGAGTTCTGCTGCCCGGCGGTCCGGTGGGGAGCACGCTGTGCCGTCAGGCGGCTGCACATCACACGGGCTCCGATCGACGAGCGACGGAAGTGGGGGTCGAGCCCGACCCGTCAGCGGGGCGGGATGAGCGACGCCGTCGCCCGCACGCGCGACGCCAGACTGCTGCCCTGAGCCCCTTTCATCAGGCGTGAGGTGAGGCGCGGGCGCCGCCGTCGCGCCCAGGATGGCCACCACGGGACGCCGATCCCGCGACGGGAGGGCGATCATGCCCGATCGGCGGTACGAGGTGCGGGTCACCGGGCGGCTGTCCGACGTCGCGCGGGCCGTCCTCGCCGCCG
>DATHAK010000143.1:0-37244 GCA_035296685.1 Blastococcus sp. | reverse complement strand
AGGACCATGTCGACTCCCCCGCACGCGCTCCGCACGCGCGGGGCCCCTGCGACAAGGCCGTTCCAGCGCGTTGCGTTACGAGCGGGCGCGGCTCTTGATCCGGGCGGTCAGCTCGGTGACCTGGGTGTAGGTGGCGCGGCGCTCGCTCATCAGGTTGGTGATCTTCTTGACCGCGTGCATGACCGTGGTGTGGTCCTTGCCGCCGAAGGACGCACCGATGCGGGGCAGCGACAGCTCGGTGAGCTCGCGGCAGAGGTACATCGCGATCTGCCGGGCATTGACCAGCGTGCGGCTGCGGTTGGAGCCCTGGAGCTCCTCCATCGTCACGGAGAAGTACTCCGCCGTGGCGGCCATGATGATCGCCGCGGTGATCTGCGGGCCCTGCTCGTCGCTGATCAGGTCCTTCAGCACCAGCTCGGCCAGCGGAAGGTCGACCTGCTGCTTGTTCAGCGACGCGAACGCGGTGACCCGGATCAGCGCACCCTCGAGCTCGCGGATGTTGGTCTGGACCTTGCTGGCGATGAACTCCAGCACCGCGTCGGGCACCTGGAGCCGCTCGCCCCAGGCCTTCTTCCGCAGGATCGCGATGCGGGTCTCCAGGTCCGGCGCCTGGACGTCGGTGATCAGCCCCCACTCGAAGCGGGTGCGCAGCCGGTCCTCCAGCGTCGTGAGCTTCTTCGGCGCGCGGTCGGAGGTGATGACGATCTGCTTGCTGGCGTTGTGCAGCGTGTTGAACGTGTGGAAGAACTCCTCCTGGGTCCGCTCGGCCCGCTCCAGGAACTGGATGTCGTCGATCAGCAGGAAATCGATGTCGCGGTACCGACGCCGGAAGTCCTCGGCCCGGCCGGAGTGGACCAGGTTGATGAACTCGTTGGTGAACTCCTCGGTGCTGACGTAGCGCACCTTCACGTTGGGGAACATCCGCGCCGCGTAGTGCCCGATCGCGTGCAGCAGGTGGGTCTTGCCCAGCCCCGACTCGCCGTAGATGAACAGCGGGTTGTAGGCCCGGGCCGGCGCCTCGGCCACGGCGACCGCCGCGGCATGGGCGAACCGGTTGCTGTTGCCGATGACGAAACTGTCGAAGACGTACTTGGAGTTCAGCCCGGGGTCCAGCCCGGCCGGACGGCCCGACTCGGGACGGCGTCCGCGGCCACCGGGGGCGACGGCCGCCCGGGCCCGCTGCTCGCCGTCGCCGTTCTCCAGGTCGAAGGGCAGGACGTCGGCCGACCGGCCCTCGGCCGCGCCGCCCCAGTCCCGGTCGCCGCCGAGCGCGCCCGGCCCCCAGGTGGTGGTGGCCCAGTCCTCGGGGGCGCCGCGGTCGACCTGCGGGGCCGGCGGGGCGTCGGCCGGTCGCAGCTCGCGCACCTCGGCGGTTGCGCGGGCCGGGAGGTCGTCGGAGGCGTCCCGGTCCCACGGTGCGCTGCCGACGGCGTCGGTGCGCACGCCGAACGCGCTCCGGCCGTCGTCGGCCCGGTCCCGGCTGGCCCGGTCCTCCTCGGCGCGCTGCGCCTCGGCCGCGGACCACGGGCGTCGCGTCGGCTCTTCCTCCGGCGACTCGGCCGGGGGCCCGGCGGGCGCGTCCTCCAGTTGGACGGCAACCCGGATGTCGCGGCCGAAGCGCTCGGACAGCGCCTCCGCGAGCACCCGCCGCATGCGTGACTCGAGGACGGTCTGGGTGAACTCGTTGGGGGCGGCGAGCACCGCCGTGTCCTCGACCAGCCCGAGGGGGCGGGTGAGGTTCAGCATCGCGTTCTGCTGCGGGGACAGGCTCGTCGCCAGCCGCTCGCGGATCTGGTCCCAGACGCTCGCCAGGTCCAGCGTGGCATCGGCCATGCCGCTTCGTCCTCCCCATGCCGTCGACCCGTCGTCGCCCCTGTTGTCCACCGCCGCAGGCCCCGGATGTGGATGCGCGCACGCACTGGTTCCACACCGGTGTCCACAGGCTGTGCACGGCCGACGGCGCGATCGTGCAGGCCCCGGTCCGGCCGGGACCCTGCGGCGTTCCCGCTGGTCGGTGGCCGTTCCGGGTGGTGGAACAGGCGGTTCGGCGGTCGGTTGACCGACGGGCTGGACTCGCGCGCCGTGACCCTGACGTCCGACGCGGAGCGACGGCGACGCTAACAGCCTCATCCACAGCCCGGCAACGCTCGGGTGGGTCGCCCGGGCGCGTCGTCCCCGGCGTGCCGCCGCGTCGTGGCGGACCGTCGGGTGGACCATGAGCGGTCGGCGTCCGGCCGCTCGCCGGGGAGGCCGCCGCCTCGGCTATGCTGGGTGCAGTCTGTGGTCGGTTCCGGCCTGCTCGTCCATCCGTGCGGCGCCCCCCGGGGTGTTCGGTGCGGGTGCCGCGCACGGTGGAGGCCGCACCGCAGTGACCAGCTTCCGGGTCGTCGGCCGCGGCACGTCGCCGTCCGTCGCCCCGCGCGTGCCCGCCCACCGGTGGGGACGCACCGCCGATGTCGTGTAGTGGGAGTACCTCGTGAGCAAGCGCACGTTCCAGCCGAACAACCGTCGCCGGTCCAAGACCCACGGCTTCCGGCTGCGGATGCGGACCCGCGCGGGCCGGGCGATCCTCGCCGGTCGTCGGCGCAAGGGTCGCGAGAAGCTCTCCGCCTGACGTGCTGCCCGCGCAGGCACGCCTGCGCCGGCGTCCGGAGTTCACCACGGTCGTCCGGTCCGGCCGGCGCGCAGGTCGGCCGACCATGGTTCTCCACTACCTCGCCCCACGGCCCGGGCCGGCGGGTGGCTCGGCAGTCCGCGCCCGTAGCGGCGCGCAGTCCCCGCTCGGTGCCCGGGCCGGTTTCGTCGTCGGCCGGTCGGTCGGCAACTCGGTGGTCCGTCACCGGGTGACGCGCCGGCTGCGCGCCGTCGTCCGCGACCAGCTGCACCGCCTGCCCCCGACCGCCGACCTGGTGGTCCGCGCCCGCCCCGAGGCGGCCGAGGCGGACTCCGCCGTGCTGCGTCGCGATCTCACCGCCGGGCTCGACCGGCTGCTGGACCAGCGGACTCCGGATCGGATGTCGTCCTCGTGATCCGCGGGGCGCTGCTGCGGTCGATCGGCTTCTACTCCCGGGCCATCAGCCCCGCCCTGCCGCCGCGCTGTCGTTTCGAGCCCACCTGCAGCGCCTACGCCGCCGAAGCGATCGAGGCCCACGGGCCCGCGCGCGGCAGCTGGCTGGCGCTGCGCCGGTTGCTCAAGTGCGCCCCGTGGCACCCCGGCGGCTACGACCCGGTCCCCGAGCGTGTCCACGGAACCCCGGACCGCAGCCGCTCGTCGATCTCAGCGGTGCCGGCGCCGCCGGCCGCCGGCCCGGCCGGCCGCAAGGGCCGCCGCCACCCAGCCACCCCGACGGACCTCCGCCGGGCGAACGAGGAGTCCTCAGTTGCTTGACTGGCTGTACACCGCCGTCTCCTGGGTGATGGCCCGGTGGCACGCGCTCTGGAACTTCGTCTTCGGTGACCCGCCCGTCGAGTCGGGCCTCGCCGGGTTCGCCTGGGTGCTGGCCATCGTGTTCCTGGTCGTCACGATCCGGCTGATCCTGTTCCCGCTGTTCGTCAAGCAGGTCAAGTCGCAGCGGGCCATGCAGGAGCTCCAGCCGGAGATCGCGAAGCTCCGCAAGCAGTACGGCTCCGACCGGCAGGGCATGAGCCAGGCGGTCATGGCGCTGCAGAAGGAGCGCGGGGTCAACCCGCTGGCCGGTTGCCTGCCGATCCTCCCGCAGATCCCGATCTTCCTGTCGCTGTTCCACGTGCTGCGCCGGCTGGCGCCGAACGTGCCCGGTCTCTACGGCTGGTCGGACGAGCTGACCGACGAGGCGGCGCGCGCCAAGCTCTTCGGCGCCCCGATCTCCGCGTCGTTCAACATGATGGAGCCGAAGCAGTCCGCGATCCTCGAGATCGCGACGTACGCCAACATCCGCATCGTCGCGTTCGTGCTGATCGTGATCATGTGCTTCACGACCTTCTTCACGCAGAAGCAGATCATGGCGCGCTCGGGCCCCGTGGAGGGTCAGGCGGCCACGGTGCAGAGGCTGCTGCTCTACGGCATGCCGCTGAGCCTGTTCGTGTCGGGCTTCTTCTTCCCGATCGGTGTGCTCCTCTACTGGTTCACCAACAACCTGTGGACCCTGGGCCAGCAGTTCTTCATCCTGCGCAAGATGCCGCCGCCCGGGTCCGCCGCCGCCAAGGCGAAGGCCGCGGCCGAGAAGCCCGCCGTCGACCCGAAGACGCTGGCGCCCAAGCCCGGCGCCAAGCCGGTTCGCCCCAAGCCCGCGCCCAGCCAGCCGGCCACCCCCGCCGCCTCCGCCGCCTCCGACGGTGACGGCGCCGCGCCGACGAGCGCTGCGGACGGCCAGCCACCGGGCAAGCCCGCCGGCTCGAGCAGGGCGAGCCAGTCCCCGCCGAACAAGGGCAAGCGCAAGCGCCGCTGAGGCGGCTGCCGCGCCACCCGCAGACCACCGGGCCCGACCCGGGCGCCGCACCGACCTGGGAGGAACCTCCATGAGTGCAGAGCAGCACCCCGACACCACCGCCACCGCCGAAGCCACCTCCGGAGCCGTCCTGAGCCCGCCGGCCGACGACGAGGAGACCGGAGCCCAGCCCGCGCTCCCGGACGCCGACGCCGAGAGCGACGACGCGGTCGTGGAGCCGGTCGACGTAACGCCTGGGGCTGCCGGTGCGGGTGGGGCGGGTGACGACCTGCTCGTCCGGGAGGGCGACGTGGCCGGCGACTACCTCGAGCGCCTCCTCGACATCCTCGACGTGGACGGCGACATCGATCTCGACGTGGAGGGCGACCGCGCGTCGGTCGCCATCGTCGGGGGCCGGCTCGACGACCTGATCGGTCCGGACGGCGCGACCCTCGAGGCGCTGCAGGAGCTCACGCGCCTGGCGGTGGCCCAGTCCACCGGTGTCCGCAGCCGGCTCATGCTCGACGTGGGTGAGTTCCGTGCCCGCCGCCGGGCCGACCTCACCGCCCTGGCCGGGGAGACGGCGCACCGCGTCGCCTCGAGCCGGCAGCCCGAGCGCCTCTCGCCGATGAACCCGTTCGAGCGCAAGGTCGTCCACGACGTGATCGCCTCGGTCGCCGGTGTGTACAGCGAGTCGGAGGGCGAGGAGCCCAACCGCCGGGTCGTGGTCCTGCCCGACAAGTGAACGCCCCTCCGGCGCCGGCTCACGCGGAAAAGGTCTTCGGGGAGGCCCTCCCGGCCGCCGAGGCCTACGTCGCGCGCCTGGCGACCGACGGCGTCACCCGGGGGCTGATCGGCCCCCGGGAGGTCGCGCGGCTGTGGGAGCGACACGTGCTCAACAGCGCGGCGGTGGCCGAGGCCGTTCCCCCGGGCGCCCGCGTCGTGGACGTGGGCAGCGGCGCCGGGCTCCCGGGGATACCGCTCGGCCTGGCCCGGCCCGACATCGCGCTGACCCTCGTGGAGCCGATGGCCCGCCGGGTGGAGTTCCTGGAGGAGGTCGTGGCCCAGCTCGCCACCCCGTCCGGACGGCCGTGGCGGGTGGTCCGCGGCCGTGCCGAGGACCGATCGGTCGCCGGGGCAGTGGGACCGGTGGACGTGGTGACCGCCCGGGCCGTCGCTCCCCTGCCCCGGCTCGTCGGCTGGTGCCGCGGGCTGATGCGCCCAGGGAGCCAGCTGGTCGCCCTCGTCGGCGCGCGTGCCGTCGACGAGCTCCCCCGCCTCGTGCCGGAACTGGAGGCGGCGGGCATGAGGAACGTCCATGCGCGGGCTGTCGGTGCGGAGCTCGGCGACGCTGCCACTACCGTGGTGGTCATGACGCGTGGAGCACGGTGACTGGCCCCCTGCAGGGTCCCGGCGCGAGCTTGCGAGCGCCGGGGGGCAGGGGGTCCTTCCGCCGTTCCACGTGAAACGGACAGTGACCCAGCCATTGCTCCACGTGAAACGGATCGTCAGGAAGGACCCGCGATGACCGACCCGGGCGAGCGGCTGCGGAGCAGTCTCGCCGCTGACCAGCCGTCTCCCGGCGGGGCCGAGTTCGACAGTCCCATCGCGATGGAGGCGCTGCGCGCCACCCGGGTGCTGCACGCGGCGGACCAGGAGCCCTTCCCGGCCCCGAGCCGGATCCGCGTCATCACCATCGCGAACCAGAAGGGCGGCGTCGGCAAGACCACGTCGACGGTCAACCTGGGTGTCGCCCTGGCGCTCTACGGCCTGCGCACCCTGGTGATCGACCTCGACCCCCAGGGGAACGCCAGCACCGCCCTCGGCGTCGAGCACACCGTGGGGACGCCGTCCATCTACGACGCCCTGGTCGGGGACAGCTCCCTGGGTGACGTCGTCCACCCGACCACCGCCGATCCGAAGCTCCTCTGCGTCCCGGCCACCATCGACCTGGCCGGCGCCGAGATCGAACTGGTCTCGGTCGTGGCCCGCGAGCACCGGCTGCGCCGCGCGATCGAGGCGTACGTGCACGCGCTGCCGGCCGAGCAGCGCCCGCACTACGTGCTGATCGACTGCCCGCCCTCCCTGGGTCTGCTGACCCTCAACGCGTTGGTCGCCGGCGACGAGGTGCTCATCCCGATCCAGTGCGAGTACTACGCGCTGGAGGGCCTCGGGCAGCTGCTCTCCAACATCGAGCTGGTGCGGGCGCATCTGAACCCGGGCATCGCCGTCCGCACCATCCTGCTGACGATGTACGACGGCCGGACCAAGCTCGCCGACCAGGTCGCCGACGAGGTCCGCAACCACTTCGGCGACCTGGTGCTCCCCGCGGTCATCCCCCGCAACGTCCGCGTCTCGGAGGCTCCCGGGTACGGGCAGTCGGTGCTCACCTACGACCCGGGGTCGCGCGGATCGACCAGCTACGTCGAGGCCGCCCGGCAGCTGGCCGAGCGCGGGGTCGCCCTGCCGCCGCTCGACCGAGCCGGCAGTCCGGCGACGACGGGCGCTCCCCCGGTCGCCGCCATGGCCCTCGGTGACGTCGCCGGGGCATCCCCACAGCACTCATGAGCACACCCCAGGGCCCGACCCTCGACAAGGAGCGGCAGATGACCAAGCGCGGCGGCCTGGGCCGGGGGCTGGCGGCCCTCATCCCCACCAGCGCGCCGGAGCCGGAACGGCCGGCTCCGGCCGCCGCACCCGCACCCGCCGCACCCGCGGGGCCGTCGGCCGCGCCGGCGGTCAGCCTCGTACCGCCGCCTGCGGCTGCTCCCGACGCCCCTGCGCCGGCGACCGCCATGCGTGGCTCCGACACCGAGGGTGCCGTCGGGGTTCCCGGGGCCCAGCTGCGCGAGGTAGCCGTCGAGGACGTCGTCCCCAACCCGAAGCAGCCCCGCCAGGTCTTCGACGACGAGGCGATGGACGAGCTCACCTACTCCGTGCGGGAGTTCGGGCTGCTGCAGCCGATCGTCGTCCGGGAGAACGGCGACGGCCGATACGAGCTCATCATGGGCGAGCGGCGGCTGCGGGCGGCCCGGGCCGCCGGCCTGGATTCCGTTCCGGCGATCGTCCGGGACACCACCGACGACGCCATGCTGCGTGACGCGCTCCTGGAGAACATCCACCGGGTGCAGCTCAACCCGCTCGAGGAGGCGGCGGCCTACCAGCAGCTGCTCGAGGAGTTCGGCGCCACCCACGAGGAGCTGGCCAGCCGGATCGGCCGGAGCCGCTCCCAGGTCACCAACACCATCCGGCTGATGAAGCTGCCGGTGAAGGTGCAGACCCGCGTCGCCGCCGGCGTTCTCTCGGCCGGGCACGCGCGGGCACTCCTCGGCCTGGCCGACGCCGACGCCCAGGACGCCCTGGCGACCCGGATCGTGGCCGAGGGCATGTCGGTGCGCGCCACCGAGGAGGCCGTCGCCATGGCCGCCGCCGAGCAGCCGACCGCCAAGCGCCGGACGCGGAAGATCAGCGCGCCGGGGGTCGAGGAGCTCGGCTCACGCCTCTCCGACGTGTTCGAGACGAAGGTCAAGATCCAGATCGGCCGGGCCAAGGGACGCATCGTCGTCGAGTTCGGCTCGGTCGACGACCTCCAGCGGATCATCGGGGTCATGGCGCCGGAGATCACCGGGCGCCGGCCCGACGCCTGAGCGGACCACCCACCGGGCCGCCCGGCATTCCGTCACCGCGGAAATTCAGCGCTCGGTGCGGGCCCTCCGGGCGAGCAGCCGGGCGAGGACGTCGCCGAGTTCGTACCCGGCCGCCTCGACCGCCATGGGGAACATCGACGTCTCGGTCAGTCCCGGGGACACGTTCACCTCGAGGAAGTGGACCTCGCCGTCGGGGCTGACGATCGCGTCGGTCCGCGACAGGTCGGCCAGGCCCAGCGCCTCGTGCACCCGGACGGCGAGGTCGGCGGCCCGGGCCGCGACGTCGTCGGAGACCCGTGCCGGTGTGTGGTACTCGGTCAGCCCGGGCGTGTACCGGGACGTGTAGTCGAAGACGCCGGACTCGGGCGCGATCTCCACCGCGGGGAGCGCCTCCGGTCCGTCGCCGAGATCGATCACGGACAGCGCCAGCTCGACGCCTTCGACGAACCGTTCGACGAGCACCGTGTCTCCGTAGGCGAAGCAGCTGACCATCGCGGCCGGCAGCTCCTCCACCCGCGTCACCTTCTGCACACCGAGCGCCGAGCCACCGGAGGCCGGCTTCACCATCAGCGGCAGCCCGAGCCGGGCGACCATCAGGTCGAGGACGGTGCCGGCCCCGAGCTCGCGGAACGTGCTGTGCGGCAGGGCGACCCAGTCCGGCGTCCGTACCCCGGCCGAGCGAACGACGGACTTGGCGGCGGGCTTGTCCCAGGCCAGCCGGCACGCGGCCGCCGGCGACCCCACGTACGGGACACCGGCGAGATCCAGGACGGCCCGCAGGGCGCCGTCCTCACCGGTTGCGCCGTGCAGGGCGATGAAGACGGCGTCGGCCGGTGCCGCGGCCAGGCCGGGCAGCAGCTCGGCGTCGGCGTCCCGCAGCTCGGCGTCCACGCCGGCACGGGCCAGCTCCTCCCACACCTGGGTGCCGGAGGAGAGGCTGACCTCGCGCTCGAACGTCAGCCCGCCGGCGAGCACGACCGTCCGGAGCGGGTGCGGCTCGGCGCCGGACGGCACGGGTGCGGCGGCGGTCTCGCTCATCGGCCGTCCTCGTAGGTGTCGCTGTTGGCCGGGCCCACGATGGTCTCGGCCTCGCGTCCCGCGGGACGGACCGCGCGGAAGGTGCCGGTGTCGACGCGGTCGAACGTGGAGTGCAGGTCGAGCTCGGCCTCGATGACGCGGGCCAGCCGGCGCACGCCCTCGCGGATCTGATCGGGCTCGGGATAGCAGTACGACAGCCGCATGTACTCGCGGCCGTTGCCGTCGGCGAAGAAGCCGATGCCCGGCACGTACGCGACGTGCGCGTTGACCGCCCGCGGCTGCATGAGTTTGGCGTCCAGGCCGTGCGGCAGCTTCAGCCACACGTAGAAGCCGCCGTCGGGCCGCGTCCAGGCGGCTCCGGCCGGCATCAGGGTCGCCAGCGACTCCAGCGTGGCGTCGCGGCGCTCCCGGTAGAGCTCGGTGAACAGCTTGATCTGCTCCCGCCACGGCTGCGTGTCCAGGTACCGGGCGACGGCGTACTGGGTGAGCGACGGCGGGCAGAGCACCTGCGCCTCGGTGGCGAGCACGAGCTTCTCGCGGACGGCGAGCGGCGCCAGCACCCAGCCCACGCGCAGGCCCGGGGAGAAGGTCTTGGAGAACGAGCCGAGGTAGATGACCCGCTGGTTGTTGCGGGCGCGCAGCGCGCGCATCGGCTCACCCTCGAAGCCGAGCAGACCGTAGGGGTTGTCCTCGATGATCAGCAGGTCGTACTTCTCGGCCAGCGCCACGACCGCCTCGCGCCGGGCCTCCGACAGCGTCACGCCGGCGGGGTTGTGGAAGTTCGGCACCGTGTAGAGGAACTTGACCCGGTCGCCGTTGGCGCGGCAGTCGACCAGAGCCTCCTCCAGCGCCTCCGGGATCAGGCCGTTGTCGTCCATGGCCACGTGCCGGACGCGCGCCTCGGCGGCCTGGAAGACACCGAGCGCGCCCACGTAGGACGGGCCCTCGGCGAGGATGACGTCACCGGGGTCGACGAAGACGCGGGTGACCAGGTCGAGGCCCTGCTGCGAGCCCACCGTCACCACGACCTCGCTGGGTGACGCGTCGCGGATGCCTTCGAGGGCCATGACGTCGCAGATCCGCTCCCGCAGCCGCGGGTCGCCCTGACCCGAGCCGTACTGCAGGGTCTGCGCACCCATGCCCGACACGAGCTCGCCGATCATGGAGCCGACCGCGTCCAGGGGCAGCGCGGTGACGGCGGGCATGCCTCCGGCCAGGGAGACGACCTCCGGCCGACTCACCACGGAGAACAGGGCCCGGATCTCCGAGGTCTTCATCCCGTGGGTCCGTGCTGCGTAGCGGTCGGCCAGCGGATCCAGCCGCGGATGGCGCGGCACGACGTGGGGATGCGCACCGTGCGTCAGGTGCGTCCCCGGCTGACCGGGACCGGCGGGTGGGCCGGGCGGGAGGGTGGCCACCCCAGGAGTGTAGGGAGAGAGGAGGCAGACAACCGAGCCGCCCGGCAGAAGGGGACCGGAAGTGCAGTCTGTCGTGCCGAGTGGGGCCCGGAGGGTCCCGCGCAGGCGCGAATCAGCGGCTCAGTGCAGCAGGGGGACGGCACTTGGCCGCGGTGCGATCCGGAGGATCGCAGTGTTATCGCAGCACGAACGTGCCCGTGGGGGGATCGGCCTCGGCGGGGAGGAACAGCCGTTGGACGGCGGCCAACACGGCGGAGGCGATGGCGCTGCGCACCCGGGCGTCGAGCAGCAGCAGCCGGTCGACCGGGTGGGAGAGGTAGCCGCAGTCGAGCCGCACGGCGGGCATCCGCGTCATGCGGAGCAGATCCCACGTCTTCGGGTGCGAACCGAGGTCGAGCATCCCGGTGCGGGCCACCACCTCGCGGCGGGCCAGGTTCGCGAACTGCTCGCCCGCCGTCGAGGAGGCCCCCGAGCCGGTGCCGTAGTAGTAGCTGGCGACCCCGCGGGCGTGCTCGGAGGCGTGCGCATCCAGGTGCAGGGAGACGAAGAGGTCGGCGCGGGCATCGTTGGCGAACGCGGTGCGCTCGGCGGCGGTGGGGTTCTGCGCCCGGCCACGGGTGAGGTACACCGTCGCCCCGGCGGCGGCCAGCCGGCCCTCGATCCGGGACGCCAGGTCGAACACCAGGTCGGCCTCGGTCGTCTCGCCCTCGGTGAAGCCGGCCTCCTCGCCGCCGTGCCCGGGGTCGACGACGATCCGCCGGCCGATGAGGTGGGGCCCGCTCTCGACGAAGGAGGCGCTCTGCCGCAGCAGCTGTGGCCGGCCACCGGTCACCTTGCGGCCCAGTTGGCGCAGCGCGCGCAACGTGGCCGGTCCGCACGTGCCGTCGGCGGTGAGCCCGTAGTCGCGCTGGAAGGACCGGAGGCCCACCTCGGTCTCGGGTCCGAAGGTGCCGTCGACCGGGCCGGCGTCGTAGCCGAGCTCGTGCAGCCGGTCCTGCAGGTTGATGACGTCGTCCCCACGGATCGGCCGTTCGGGGTCGTACCGGAGCAACCGGTCGCCGAGCGACCACCGCGCCTCGTTGAGGGCGCGATAGGTCTCCTCCCCCACCCGTCCGTCGACGGACAGGCCGCGGACCTGCTGGAAGTGGCGGACGGCGAGCTCGGTCGCGGCGTCGAACTCCGCGGTCTCGAGCGGGGCGGTGTCCATCGCCGTCCGGTCGATCGGGCCGGTGTCGAACACGCCGCCCACGGGCGGGGGCGTGCGGAGCGGGATGGTGTCCAGCGGGCCCTCGGCCGCGCGCCCGGACGCGGACCCTTTGTCCCCGCTGAGCAGGCCCAGGCTCCGGAGTGCGGCGCGCACGTCGGCAACGGCCGGGCCACGGTCCCCGAGTCTCAGGATCTGCATGCCGCTGTCGGTTCCCATCGTCCGCCGATTGTCGTCCTCGCCGTCCCGGCCGGCCCAACGGGGGCCCCGTACACAGAACGGGCCCATCCGACCGGGTGGACGGATGGGCCGCGCGAGGTTCTGGAACGGCCACCCTTCAGGGGCCCGCGCCGAGCGTGCGAGGCGTGGGGGGGAAAGGGTGGTCCTTCTACAGGTAGTCGGCGAGGTCGTTGAGGATCGCGCCCTTGGGCTTGGCGCCGATGATGCTCTTGACCGGCTTGCCGCCCTGGAAGACGGTCATGGTGGGGATCGACATGACCTGGTAGTCGCGGGCGATCTGCGGGTTCTCGTCGATGTTCAGCTTGGCGATCGTCAGCTTGTCGCCGTGCTCGGCGGCGATCTCCTCGAGGACCGGGGCGACCATCTTGCACGGGCCGCACCACTCCGCCCAGAAGTCGACGAGCACGGGCTTGTCGCTGCCCAGCACGTCGGACGCGAAGCTCGTGTCGGTGACCGTCACGGTGTTGCCTGCCATCGGTCGTTCTCCCTCTCGTTGGGCGAAAACTGCTCGGGGGGATAACCCGCCGAGCCGTCGATGTATGCCGGTCAGCGCTCGTCGAAGGTTTCGGCGAGCCACCGCTCGGCGTCGATCGCCGCCGCGGCGCCGGTTCCGGCCGACGTGATGGCCTGCCGGTAGATGTGGTCGACCACGTCACCGCACGCGAACACGCCGTCGATGTTGGTGCGGGTGCTGGGGTGCTCGACCTGGATGTAGCCGTCGTCGTCCAGCTTGAGCTGGCCCGCGAACAGCTCGCTGCGCGGGTCGTGGCCGATCGCGACGAACAGGCCGGTGACCGGCATCGTCTCGGTGGCGCCACTCTCGACGTCGGTGATCTCGACGGCGTTGACCGTGTTCTCGCCGAGCACGTCGGTGACCTGCTTGCCGAGGGCCCAGCGGATCTTCGCGTTGTCCTGGGCACGCTTCTGCATGATCTTCGAGGCGCGCAGCTCCGGCCGGCGGTGCACGACGGTCACGCTCTTGGCGAAGCGGGTGAGGAACGTGGCCTCCTCCATCGCCGAGTCGCCGCCCCCGACGACCACGATGTCCTGGTCGCGGAAGAAGAAGCCGTCACAGGTGGCACAGGCCGAGACACCGCGGCCGAGCAGCCGGGTCTCGTTGTCCAGGCCGAGGTACCGGTACTTGGAGCCGGTCGCGACGATCACGGCGTGGGCCAGGTGCACCTCGTCGCCGACCTTGACGACCTTCGGGGTGGCGGTGAGGTCGACCTCGGTGACGTCACGGGGAACCAGCTCGGCGCCGAAGCGCTCGGCCTGGTTGCGCATCTCGTCCATCAGCTCCGGGCCCTGGATGCCCTCGGCGAACCCGGGGAAGTTCTCGACCTCGGTCGTCGTCATCAGGGCGCCGCCGAACTGCGAGCCCTCGAAGACCATCGGGTGCAGGTTCGCGCGGGCGGCGTAGACGGCCGCGGTGTACCCGGCGGGGCCCGACCCGATGATGATCAGGTCACGGATGCCGTCGTGCTCGGCCGGCGGGATCGCGGGATCCACGTGGGTCGCCGTCACGGCAGGACCGGGGCTCGGGTGGTCTGAAGTCACGCGCGGCACAACGATGATCGTAGAGGCGACATTCCCCGTCGGCAGCCCGTGGCGCCCCGCAGCCGACCGAGTCGGAGCGAGCCCGGCTCAGGCAGCCGCGTTGACCGTGACCTCGGAGATGGTCGCAGAGAAACCGTCCTCGCTCTGCACCAGGCCGGTGATCCAGAGGAGCACGTAGCGCGCGGTGACGGGCTCCTCGAAGGCCAGGTCCGTGCTCTCCTCCAGCGTGCCGTCGGCGGCCACGTCGAAGGAGTTGAGCTCCGCACCGGCCTCGTCGGCCGTGCGGATCTCGACCGTGGCACCGGGACGGGGGCTGGTCACCGTCACGCCCGACATCTCCTGGGCGCTGCCGAGGTCGATCAGCAGGCCGACGCCGTCCTTGAGATTGCCGAAGGCCGGTGAGTTGCGGTACTCCAGCGTCGACCAGGAGCTGGCCGGGTCGCCGTCGAACGCCAGGGGGACGTCGGAGTTGTTCTCGGGCTCGCCGTCGCCACCGGGGTCGAACACGTCGACGCCGACCACGGCGAGCGGCTGGCCCGCGCCGGTCGTCGGCTCGCCCGAGCTGTCGGCGGGCGCGCTGACCGACGGGGTGGAGCCCTCCACCTCGTCCACGGAGTCGGTCACGTCGAGCAGCGTGGAACCGACCCACCACGCGAGGGCGACGACAACGATCAGCGCGAGCAGCGGCAGGCCGATGACGACCAGCCGGTGCCGCTTGCCGCCGTCCTCGTCGTCGGCGTCCGTCTCGCCGGTCGGAGGGCCTGCGTAGTCGTCGTACCCGTCGTACGTGCGGGTGTCGTGGCCGAGCACGCCGAACGGCGAGTCGTCGGACCGCCCGTTCCAGACGGAGTCGCCGTACGCCGGCGGTGCCGGGACCGCGCCGGCGTAGGCCCCGTCCTGCGGCGCGACGCTGCCGGCGTCGATCGTGTCGCCGCCCAGTGCGGCCGGCGGGAGTGCCGTGCCGGTCTCGGTGATCGGACGGACCCGGGGCACCGGGGGCATCGTCTCGGGGTCCAGCCGGACGGGCTCGGCGGCCTCGCCGGCGTCGTCGTCGGGGGTCGCCGCGGGACGGCGCTCGCGGAGCTTGCGCAGCCAGCCGCTGTCGGTGTCCTCCGTGCGTTCCGTGCGGTCGCTGCGCTGGGACGCTGCGCTCGAGCCCCCGGAGCCGCTGCGCGGCCGCTCGGCCAGGAGCGAGGCCATGGCGGCGACGCTGGACAGTCCCTGGCCGGGCTCGGAGGACCGGGCGCGGCGCACGAGGGCGATCAGGTCGGGCGGGCCGGAGAGCTGGCGCGGGGCGTTCGGGCCGAGGCCGGTGAGGCAGGCCTCCAGCAGGGCGCCGAGAGCGGCGATGTCGCCGTCGATGGTGCCGGTGGCGGCCGGGACGGCGCGGAGGCCGACCAGACCGTTCGGCCGGAGGACGACGTTTTCCGGCGTGAGCCCGCCGACGGCCAGGCCGACCCGGTGGGCCTCGGCGACGCCCTCGGCGAGGCGACGCAGCACGGTGCGCACCTCGCGCTCCGGCATGGGGCCGCGGCTGAGCCGCTCGGCCAGGGTCTCGCCGTCGATCCACTCGTTGACGACGTAGGCGGCGCCGCCGGGCACCTGGGGGTCGCCGCTGCCCTCGGAGGCGTCGTAGACCATGGCCAGCGCGGGCGTGGCCAGCCCCCCGGCGGTCAGCGCGCGGCTGATCCAGGCGTGCGCGGCGGGACCGGCGGGGGTGTGCACGCGGATCGCGACGTCCCGGTTGAGAACGCGGTCCTTGGCCCGCCAGCACTGGATGACGCCGGTGGGCGTCGGCTCGTCGGGGCCGATCTGGTCGATGGGGCGGTAGCGGTCGGGGAGGCCGGTGGTCGTCGACGTCATCGACACTGTCGACCCCCTGTCCTGTCCCCGACCCCGTCGCGACTGCTCCGGTGGTGGCTCCGTACCCCGCGAGGACCGAGTCATCCGCGACCTGCCCGGGCCCTGACCGCTGCCAGGGGCTCCCGGATCTCCGGAACGCGAGCGACCACGAGACCTGCGAGAGCCACGCCGCCGATGACCACGGTACCGATCAGCACCCTCGCGAGCGAGCCTGCCGCGGTCGCGCCGAGAAGGTCGTCGGTCACCTTCATCACCAGCCAGCCCGCTGCCCCCGCGACGGCGGAGACGGCCGCCATGCGGGCGACCGGCACGAACGTCTCCCGCGTGGGCAGCGGTCCGAGCTTGCGGCGCAGGGCGACGTCCCCGATCACCCACCCGGCCACGTAGGTGACGCTGGTCACCAGCATCAGGCCGGCGACGACGTGCTCGCTGTCGACCACCGCGGGCACGGCCACGAGCAGCGGCACCCGGATCGCGACCATCCCCATCTGGATCAGGGTGGGAGTACGGGCGTCCTTCATCGCGTAGAAGACCCGCAGTTGCAGCAGGGTCACCGCCATCGGCAGGAGCCCGAAGGCGCCGATGGCCAGTGCGGTGCCGATCGCCTCCGCCTCGGTCACGGTCGTGTTCCCCCGTGCGAAGGCGAGCACGCTCAGCGCGGGCCCCAGCACGACGAGGGCGGCGGTGACCGGCAGCAGGCCCAGCGCGGACAGCCGGATGCCGAGGGAGAGGTCCTGCGCCACCCCGGGGACGTCGTGCCGGGCGGCCGCGCGGCTCATCCGCGGCAGCAGCGCGGTCAGCAGAGCGACGCCGATGATCCCGTAAGGCATCTGGAACAGCAGGCTCGCGTAGGCGAACGCGGCCGAGCCCGGCGCGCCGTCCCGGCCGGCCTCGTTCGCGATCCGCATGGCGACGATCACGCCGATCGCGCTGACGGCCGAGTACGCGATGACCCAGAGCCCCAGGGCCCCGGCCTCCCGCAGACCGGTGTCCCGGAGGCCCCAGCGCGGTCGCACCGGCACCCCCGCCCTGCCCAGCAGCGGCACCAGCACCAGCGCCTGGACGGCGATGCCCAGCGTGGTCCCGATGCCGAGCAGCCAGACCTGACCGGACGTGATCGTCGCCGGGGTGAGATCCCCCGGCCCGCTGGCTGCGAGGAACAGGAAGCCGGTGGCGATGACGACGACGTTGTTGAGCACCGGCGCCCACGCGGGAGGCCCGAAGACCCCGCGCGAGTTGAGGATCGCCTGCGCCAGGGCGCCCACCCCGTAGAACACGATCTCGACCAGCAGGATGCGGGCCAGCCAGTTGCCCAGCCGCACCTGGTCCGGGTCGTCGGTGATGCCCGAGAGGGCGGTGAGCAGCGGCGCGGCCAGCACGGCCAGCACCGTCGCCCCGAGCAGGCCGGCGATCCCGACGGTGGCCAGGCGCTGCGCGTACGCCGTCCCGCCGTCGCGGTCCCGTTCCTGTGCGTGGACGAGCAGGGGAACGACGACGGAGGTGAGCACGCCACCGAGCAGGAGCTCGTAGACGATGTTCGGCAGGGTGTTGGCGCTGTTGTAGGCGTCGGCGACGAGGCCGACGCCGATCGCCGCGGCCAGCACGACGGTGCGCAGCAGGCCGGTGATCCGGGAGACCAGGGTCGCGACCGCCATGGTGCCCGCGGCCCGCAGGATGCCGCCGCTGGCACCGGGCGTGCCCTCCCCCGGGGGCGTCTCGCGCCGCAGCGGCTCCTCGGCCGGTTCGGCGAGCTGCCCGCCGGGGACCGGTGGCAGCGACGTCATCAGCTGCGTGTCGTCGGCCGCCTGCACCCACCGGCCGCTGGCCGCCGGCGGTGGCGGCGGCGGGAGCGGACGTGCCACGACGGGCTCGGACGGAGCGGGGACGAACGGGGGCAGCGGGGGCCGCGGCGCGGCGGGCGGTGGGACGGGGGGTGTCTCGGCGGGCGCCCCGTCGTCGAAGGCGGTCGATGGCGGGGGTGCCGCGCGGTACGGCGGCGGCGGGAGAGCGGGCCCGCGCTGCGCCGGGCCCTTCGCGGGACGCTCGGCAGGGGGCGGCGGCGATCCGGCACGGCCGCGGTCGCCGGCCGGCACGCGGTCCTCCGCGCCCGGCAGGTCGTCGCCCTCGCGGGTGGTCACACCGGGCTCCGGTTGGGAGGCAGCGCCACCGTCGCGCCCTCGGGGCCGCCCTCGGGCAGGGCGGCGGCCGCGCGGCGGCGGCGGAGCAGGAACCGGATCAGCCGGCGCAGGAAGAGCAGCCCGAGCAGGACGGCGGCACCGATCGTGATGAGCAGCGAGATGGAGCCGTAGGCGGTGCTCTTCACCTGCAGTTGGATGCGGTCCCCCAGGGGGCCGCCGTC
The DNA here is from genome assembly GCA_035296685.1 of Blastococcus sp. GTDB lineage: Bacteria > Actinomycetota > Actinomycetes > Mycobacteriales > Geodermatophilaceae > Blastococcus_B. The sequence goes on along the minus strand of DATHAK010000143.1, from coordinate 19,512 downwards.
CGGCGTCGTGAGCTGGGCGGTCACCGCGAAGCCGCCGGACTGGCGCACCTCCGTGGGCACCTGCAGCGTGGTGCGCTGGAGCGGCGCGAGGGTCTGGACGCCGATGTCGGAGATCGACAGCCCCCGGATGCCGCGGGTGCGCACGTCCAGCCGCACGTCCACGGCGAACGGCAGGTCGTTGCTGACCGTGAGGACCAGGGGCGCGTCGCTCGAGCCGAGGCTGTACGTGCCGTCGGCAGGCGCGACGAGCGTGACGCGGCCGCGCAGCCGCTCCATCGTCGACCGCAGCCCGGCGGCGGCCTCCCGGAACCGGGCGGGGTCGGTGCGCCAGGCGCTGGACGTGGTCCGCGAGACGGCGGCGTCGAAGCCGCGCAGGACGATGTCGGCGTCCCCCACGACGGCGGCGGCCATGCTCTCGCGGATCGACACGGCTTCGGCGACGTCGGCCATCCCGGCGGCGTCCGGGCCGGGCGAGGTGGGCGGCAGGAGCTCGCCGGCCGGCGAGGACGGCCCGGTCGCGAGCTCGGCCGTCGTCGAGGGGCGCAACCACAGGAGGCCGGCGGTGTCCGCCATCATCGCGCCGGCGCCGTCGGGGCCGGCGTCGACGTTCCGGGGCGGGGCGACGAGGACGGTCTGCTCCGAGCCGGGGGCGGCCTGCAGGCCGAGGACGGCGAGCTCGGCGAGGAACCGCTGCTCGGCGAGGCGGGCGCCCCCGGTCGCCTGCTCGGCCGAGGCGACGACCTGTCCGAGCGTCGTGTCGGCGACCAGCGCGTCGAGCGGCCCGGAGGCGGTGCCGACCGTGGTGCGGGCGGCGGCCGTGGAACCGGAGAGTCCGGTCGCCGCGTCGCCGCCGCTGATGCCGTCGGTGCCGAGCACCACCTCGTCGACGCCGCCCGCCTCCAGCGCGAGCAGGGTCTCTGGGCGCAGCGCACCACCGGCGGCCCAGGCGACGTCGGATCGCGGCTCGACGTCGAGGGCGTCGGCGAGGATCTGCACGCCGGCCGCGACATCGCTTCGCTCCGGCTCCGGCGCCGGGGTCTCGGCACCCGGCGTGGCGACCGCCGCGTCGCCGTTCGCGTCACTGCCCGGTGGGTCCTGCGCCGTGCCCTCCGGGCTGCCCGGCAGGCTGCGGACCAGGACGTCGGTCAGCCCGGCCGAGACGAGCGCGTCGGCATCCACGTCGCCGTAGGACAGGGCGACCACGGGATGGTCGCCGGCGACCCCACGCAGCCGGTCCAGGAACGCAGCGGCCGCCTCGGTGCCTCGCCCGGCGCCGTCGACGCCGTCGACGGCGTACGGCCCCGCGGCCATCAGGGTCAGCTCCTCCACCAGGGCGGGGTCGATCACCAGGGTCACCTGCAGTGCGGGGACCGGCCCGCTGCTGCCGGCGGCCTGGGTCGCCGGCAGCCGCTCGACCACGGCGAGGGCGCGGTCCAGCCGGCCGCCGCTGCGCACCGCGTCGGCGAGACCGTCGTCGGCGAACCCGCCCGACGGCGCCCGGTGCGTCCGCTCGACCAGGGGCCACAGCCAGGCGACGGCCGTGCGCGCGCTGGGGACGACCGGCTGCCGCACGAGGAAGGTCCGCAGCTCGCCCACCCGCTGCTGCTCCGCGCCGTCGACGGTGCCGTTGACGTTGAGCAGCGCCGGGTAGACGCCGTCGCGGTCCAGGCCCAGCGCGTCGGCAGCGACGTTGTAGCTGAACGGCAGGTCCCCGCCCGGCTCGAGCGCGCCCGGCACCTCGAGGAACGGCGGTTCGGCGTCCGTGGCCGGATCGGGATGCGTGGTGAGCGCGGCCAGCTGCGCCCGGGTGGTGACCGCGGCACCACGCTGCAGCCGGATGCTCAGATCGGTGATCGTGCTGGGCCCGGCGTTGGTCAGCGTTCCGGTCACCGTCACCGTCGCCCCCGGTGTGACGGTGCGCGGCTCGAACCGGCCGACCTCGATCGACACCGGCCGGTCGGTACCGGTGGCGTCGTCGTCGCCGGGTGCGGCGGTGACCAGGGGGAGACGGTCCGGGGCGAGGGGCCCGGCTGACGCGGGGGGCGCGAGCACACCGAGCGCCGCGAGCAGGACGGGAGCGACGGCGGCGCGCAGCAGCGCCGACCGTCTCACGCGCTGTCGGCCAGCAGTGCCGGCGCGCGCTCGACCAGTGCCCGCTCGTCGGCGTAGGCCAGGCGGTCGCTCAGCTCGTCCAGGGGCACCCAGGCGACCTCCGTCACCTCGATGTCGGCGTCGGAGAGGGCTCCCCCGATCGCGCGCAGCAGGAAGTGGTGCACGGTCTTGTGGACGCGGCGGCCGTCGGCGACGAACCAGAAGTCGATGATGCCCAGCGGCGCGACGACCTCGCCGATAATGCCCGTCTCCTCGGCGACCTCGCGGACGGCGGTGTCCTCGGGGGTCTCGCCCTCCTCGATGTGCCCCTTGGGGAGGGACCAGAGCAGGCGGCCGCGGCGGTCGGTGCGGCCGATCAGGGCGGCCCGGGGCCCGGTCACGCCGTCGTCGGCCACCACCAGCCCCCCGGCGGAGGTCTCGTCGACCCGGCGCAGCCGACGCCCGGGGCGTCCGCGCGCGCCGGTCCCAGCCATGCCAGGAGGGTAGCGCGACCCACGCACTAGGCTGGCTCGTCGTGTCCGCCACGCCCCCGCGTCGTCCCCCCGGCGAGCCGGTTCCCCCGGCCGTGCAGGCGACCGTCCGCGAGCTGGTGGAGCTCTCCCCCGTCCTGACCGAGCTCGGCGAGCGCTTCACCGCCGCCGGGTTCGAGGCACACCTGGTGGGCGGTTCCGTCCGCGACGCGCTGCTGTCCGCCGGGGCGGGGGTGGGCGGGGGACCGGCGTCAGTGCCCGGCGACCTCGACGTCACCACCGACGCCCGGCCGGAGCAGGTGCTCGCCCTGCTGGAGGGCTGGGCGCGTTCCACGTGGAACACCGGTATCGCCTTCGGCACGGTGGGCGCCGAGATCCGCGGCACCCGCGTCGAGATCACCACGTTCCGAGCCGACCGGTACGACCGCGAGTCCCGGAACCCCGAGGTGGCGTGGGGCGCCTCGCTGCTCGAAGACCTCGTCCGGCGGGACTTCACGGTCAACGCGATGGCGGTCTCGCTCGGCCCCGACCGCACGGTGACCGACCCGTTCGGCGGCCTCGGCGACCTGCTGGCCCGGCGGCTTCGGACGCCGGGGTCGGCAGCCGACTCCTTCGCCGACGACCCGCTGCGGATGCTGCGTGCCGTCCGCTTCGTCGCCCAGCTGGGGCTGACGCCGGACGACGAGGTCGTCGCGGCCATGACCGACATGGCCGGGGAGCTGGGGCGGATCACGCCCGAGCGGGTGCAGGTGGAGCTGTCCAAGACGCTGCTGCAGGACTCGCCGCGGGCGGCGCTGGAACTGTTCGTCGACACCGGCCTGGCCGACGTCGTCCTGCCGGAGCTGCCCGCGCTGCGCATGGAGATCGACGAGCACCACCAGCACAAGGACGTCTACACCCACTCGCTCACGGTGCTGGACCAGGCGATCGCGCTGGAGCGGGCGGACGGAGCCGGCTCCCCCGACCTCGTGCTGCGCCTCGCTGCGCTGCTGCACGACATCGGCAAGCCGGCGACCCGCCGGCACGAGCCCCGCGGCCGGGTCTCCTTCCACCACCACGAGGTCGTCGGCGCGAAACTGGTCCGCAAGCGGCTCACCGCCCTGCGCTATCCCAAGGACGTCGTCGAGGCGGTGGCGCGGCTGACGTTCCTGCACCTGCGCTTCCACGGCTACGGCCGCGGCGAGTGGACCGACTCGGCGGTGCGTCGCTACGTCACCGACGCCGGCGACCTTCTCCCCCGGCTGCACAAGCTGGTGCGGTCAGACTCCACGACCCGCAACAAGAAGCGGGCCGCGCTCCTCTCGACGACCTACGACTCGCTCGAGCAGCGGATCGCGGAGCTGGCGGCGAAGGAGGACCTCGCGCGGGTCCGCCCCGACCTCGACGGCAACGCCATCATGGCGATCCTCGGGGTCGAGCCCGGCCCCGAGGTGGGGCGGGCCTGGCGCTTCCTCAAGGACCTCCGCCTCGAACGCGGCCCGCTCGACCCCGACGAGGCGGAGGCCGCCCTGCGCGCCTGGTGGGCCGGGGAGCACGACCGGGCCTGAACCGCCGGCTCCAGCCCCGCCCGGTGGCTGCCGACAATGGATCCGTGGAGCAGGACAGGGATCCGGCGTCGGGGGAGCCGCCCTCGTTCCCGACGCCACCCAGCGGCCGCCTGCCGCAGTGGGTCGTGGACGAGGCCGCCGGACTCCCGGCCGGCCCGGTGCCCTGGCGGGCGGATGCCCCTCCGCCGCCCCGCCGGGCCGTGCTGCGCGGGGTGGTCGTGGTCCTCGCCGTCCTGGCCCTGGCGCTCGGTGCCGCCGTCCTCGTCGGGCCGGGTTCCTGGCCCTGGGGGGAGCAGGCCGTCGACGGCCCGGTGGCCGTGCCCTCGCCTCCCCGGCCCACCGACCGCCCGTTGCCCGGGGCCGGCGCGGCGCCGACGCCGCTGGGCACCCCGCTGCCGGCGCCCGCGGCACGCGGCGCGTACGCCTTCGTCGCGTTCCAGGAGGACGGGACGACGCCGGTCGCCTACGACCCCTGCCGCCAGGTGCACTACGTGCTGCGGCCGGGCGCCCCGCCCGGTGGGGAGGAGGTCGTGCACGCGGCCTTCGCCCGCCTCGGACAGGTGACGGGCCTGCAGTTCGTCTCCGACGGGCCCTCCGACGAGCCCCTGGAGCGGGGCCGCGCCGTCTACCAGCCCGGGAGGTACGGCGACCGCTGGGCGCCGGTGCTCGTGGGATGGCAGACCGAGGAGGAGAATCCGGAGCTCGCCGGGAACGTCGTCGGCTCGGCGGTCAGCATCCCGGTCTCGCTCGGCGATGGCCCGCGGGTGTACGTGACCGGGACGGTGTCGCTCGATGCCACGGAGCTGCCCGACCTGCTGGCCGACCCGGACGACGCCCCCGTGGTGCGGGGGGTCGTGCTGCACGAGCTCGGGCACGTCGTGGGGCTCGCGCACGTCGACGACCCCGGTCAGCTGATGTACCCGGAGGCGCAGCGGGACGTCGTCGACTTCGCCGCCGGCGACCTGACCGGCCTGGCGCGGCTGGGCGCCGGGCCGTGCGTGCCCGACCTCTGACCGGTCAGTGCAGGCGGGTGATGCGCGCGTACCCGACCGCGGCGAGGAGGTACCCCGCCCCGACGGCGACCAGCAGCGGGTAGGAGATCCCCGACGGCGGCAGCACGGATGCGCCCAGCAGCAGCGCGACGACGAACGTGACGTTGAACAGGGTGTCGTAGACCGAGAACACGCGGCCGCGGAAGTCGTCCTCGACCGACTCCTGCAGGACGGTGTCCACGCAGATCTTGACGCCCTGGGCCACGAAGCCGAGGACGAAGCCGGCGGCCACGAAAGTGGGCGCGACGAACGGCAGGCCGAGGCCCAGCTGGGCGAATCCGCCCCCGGCGAGCAGCAGGACGGTCCACCGCGGCTTGCCGATCCGCCGCACCACCCAGGGGGTGACCCCCGCCGCCAGCAGCGTGCCCAGCGCGCTGGCACCGAGGACCTCGCCGAGCCCGACCAGCCCCCCGGGGAACAGGTCGCCCCCCGAGACGAACGTGTTCCGGTAGAGGAGCAGCGTCATCAGGGTGAGGAGGCCGTAGCAGAGCCGGTGCAGGCTGATCGCCAGCAGCGCCGCCGCGGCGGGCGGATGGGCGAGCACGTGCCGGGCCCCGGCCAGCATCCCGGCGGCCACCTCGCGGGCCGTGAGCCGCGCGCCCGCCATGTGGTCGGGGCCCAGGTAGGCGCGGTCGAAGCCGGCGACCACGGCCGCTGCGGCGAGGTAGGGCAGCGCGGACGAGAGGGCCATCCCGGCGAACCCGGCGTCGCCGCCCTGGACCATCTGCAGCAGCGCGATCGCCGCCCCGCCGCCGACGACGCCGGCCACCGCGCCGGACGTCGTCGACACCGCGTTCGCCGACACCAGCGACGGCTCGTCGGTCGTGTGCGGCAGTCCGGCGGAGAGGGCCGCGAGCACGAAGCGGTTGACGGACAGGGCGACGAGGCCCGCGGCGTAGAACGCGATGCCGGCGACCCCGGCGAGGACCAGCCCGGCCACGAGGGCCACGAGCCCGGCCCTGATCACGTTGGCCAGCAGCAGCACCTGCCGTCGGCTCCACCGGTCCAGCCACACGCCGGCGAACGGCCCGACCAGCGAGTACGGGAGCAGCAGCACGGCGAAGCCCGCCGCGACGTCGATGGGGTCGGCCGCGCGCTGGGGGTTGAACAGCACGCTGCCGGCCAGCGCCGCCTGGAAGACCCCGTCACCGAACTGCGACAGCAGACGCGTCCCCAGCAGCCGCCGGAAGTCGGGGCGGACGAGGAGGTGGCCGATCGTCGTCCCTGCCCCCGGCACGCGGTCACCCTAGAGCGCCCTGGGGCGTCCGGACCGTGACCGCCGGGCCGTACGGAGCGGGACCGGAACCGAATCGTTCGGCCCGACCTCGCCCGTTCCCCCGGACGGGAACGAGCGCCCCGCATGACATGCCCGGGGTGGGGCACACTGGGACCCGATGACTCCGGTGCCTGCGTCACCCGATCCCGAGTCCGGCCCGCCTGCGCGGCCCGCGACCGGTCGGCGCCGCGCACCCGCCGTGCCGGCGCTGTCGATCGGGAGCCTGGACGACGTCCGGCCGGGGTCGCTGCTGGTGGCCATGCCCTCGCTGACCGACCCCACGTTCGCCGGCACGGTCGTGTTCGTCCTCGACCACTCCGACAGCGGCACGCTCGGGGTGGTGCTCGGCCGGCCGAGCCAGGTGGAGATCCGCGACGTCCTGCCCGGCTGGTGCGACCTGGCGGTCGAGCCCGGCGTGTTCCACGTGGGCGGTCCGTGCGAGACCGACACCGCGCTGTGCCTGGCGACCTCCCCGTCCGCGTCCGGCTCGGAGTCCGGACCGCTGCGCCGCGTCGCCGGCGACGTCTACCTGGTCGACCTCGACAGCGATCCCGACGAGCTGCAGGAGCAGCTCACCGGCCTGCGCGTGTTCGCCGGGTACGCGGGCTGGTCGCCCGGCCAGCTGGCCGGCGAGATCGCCGAGGGCGCGTGGGCCTGCGTCGCCGGCCGTCCCGACGACGTGCTCAGCCGCGCCGCCGGGCCGGAGCTGTGGCGGGCGGTGATGGGCCGCCAGACCGGGCGGCTGGCCGTCCTGTCCACGGCACCCGCGGATCCCGCCGCGAACTAGACGATGGGGTGGCCCGAGCGGCCCCCATCTGGTAGGAAGAGCACCGGAAGAGGGCGGTCTGGGGAAGAGGCCGCCCTCTTCCGCTGTCTTCAGATCCCCAGGCTCGCCGCGATGTCGGGATGCTCCGCCGCGTCGGCCGTCTCGTCCTCGCCCGGCACCGTCAGCCTGCGCGGCCCGTGGTCGGACAGCGTGACCGTGACGTCCAGGTCCTCGCCGGCCAGCGGGGTCACGAACTGGGCCAGCAGGTCGCCCGAGGCGGCGACGGCGACGGTGCGCCCGTCGTGCAGGCCGAACAGCGACGTCAGCCGGCTGTCGATCGACCGCTGCCCCTCCCACGTGTAGCCGTCGGTCAGGAACGCGCGCGGATCGTCGGCCGTCGGCGACGAGAGGTCGAGCACGATCTCCACCAGGACGTCGACCAGCAGCGGCACCCGGTCGTCGGTGCCGGCGGTCGTGGGCCGGCGCAGGTAGACCGCCGTCGGCTCCCCGGCCCGCGCGAGCGCCTCGGCCAGCCCCGGGACGTCGAACCACATCTCCTCGGACGTGAAGTACAGGGTGCGGACGTCGTCGGGCCGGCCGTCCCCGAACGTCGTCACCGCCTGGGCGCGCCCCAGGTACTCCTGGAAGTCGACCTCCCCGGTCAGGGTGAGGACGACGTCGTCGCCGTAGGGGGCGGTCACGACGAAGTCGGCGCCACCCCGTTCCCGGTTGCGGTGCAGGAGCTCGGCGAGCGCGCCGGCCTCCTCGCGGGTGACGGGGTCGCCGGGCCTCCGGTTCGCCGCGTCGTCCGTCGTGCACCCGCTCAGCAGCGCCAGCGCCAGTCCGGCGGCGGCGAGCACCGGACGGCGGCGGGTCGGCATCGGGTCACCCTAGAGAAAGGACCGCCCTGCCCCCTGCCACTCGCCGACGCGCGGCGGGTCCCTGCAGGGCGGCCGCTCCGGGTCGCCCTGCAGGGATGTCGCTCAGCTGCTCAGCGCTCGAGGTCACCCCGGATGAACGCCTCGACGGCGTCGCGGGCCTCGCTGTCGCTGTACTGCACCGGCGGGCTCTTCATGAAGTACGAGGAGGCCGACAGGATCGGTCCGCCGATGCCGCGGTCCTTGGCGATCTTCGCGGCGCGGACGGCGTCGATGATGATGCCGGCCGAGTTGGGGGAGTCCCAGACCTCGAGCTTGTACTCCAGGTTCAGCGGGACGTCGCCGAACGCGCGGCCCTCCAGGCGGACGTAGGCCCACTTGCGGTCCGACAACCACGGCACGTGGTCCGACGGGCCGATGTGCACGTTGCCCTGACCCATGTCCCGGTCGACCTGGCTGGTGACCGACTGGGTCTTCGAGATCTTCTTGGACTCCAGGCGCTCGCGCTCGAGCATGTTCTTGAAGTCCATGTTGCCGCCGACGTTGAGCTGCATCGTGCGGTCGAGCTGCACGCCGCGGTCCTCGAACAGCTTGGCCAGCACCCGGTGGGTGATGGTGGCGCCGACCTGGCTCTTGATGTCGTCACCGACGATCGGGACACCGGCGGCGGTGAACTTGTCCGCCCACTCCTTCGTGCCGGCGATGAACACCGGCAGCGCGTTCACGAACGCGACGCCGGCATCGAGCGCGCACTGCGCGTAGAACTCCGCGGCCTGCTGCGAGCCGACGGGGAGGTAGCAGACCAGGACGTCGGCGCCCGACTCGCGCAGGGCGGCGACGACGTCGACCGGCTGCTCGTCGGACTCCTCGATCGTCTCGCGGTAGTACTTGCCGAGGCCGTCGAGGGTGGTGCCGCGCTGGACGGTCACGCCGACCGGCGGCACGTCGCAGATCTTGATGGTGTTGTTCTCGCTGGCGACGATCGCCTCGGACAGGTCACGGCCGACCTTCTTGGCGTCGACGTCGAAGGCGGCGACGAACTGGATGTCGGAGACGTGGTACTCGCCGAAGCGGACGTGCATCAGCCCCGGCACCGAGGCGGTCGGGTCGGCGTCCTTGTAGTACTCGACGCCCTGCACGAGTGAAGCGGCGCAGTTCCCGACGCCGACGATGGCGACCTTGACGGTGCCCATGGACTCTCCTTCTGTTCGGACCGCGAACGGTCGTTCTTCCCGGGACCGCGCGCGGTCCTGCGTGTGTGCTGATGTCGCCCCGTCGGTTCGAGGCGTCGGGCTCATGGGGTGGCGGACGGGTCGTCGCCGGACGCCTCGCGGCGCTCGGTCTCGATGAGTTCCGAGAGCCAGCGGACCTCGCGGTCCACCGACTCCAGGCCGTGGCGTTGCAGCTCGAGGGTGTAGCGGTCGAGCCGCTCGCGCGTACGTGCCAGGGAGGCACGCAGGCCTTCGCGTTGCTGCTCGACGGTGCGCCGGCGGCCTTCGAGGATCCGCAGGCGCACGTCTGCGGCGGTGTGCCGGAAGAAGGCGAGGCGGACGCCGAAGAGCCCGCCGTCGTCGTACGCCTCCGGACCGGTCTCACCGACCAGCTCGTGGAAGCGCTCCTTGCCCTCGGCGGTGATCGTGTAGACCACCTTGCCGCGCCGGCCGGTGAGCGGCGGCGCGTCGGCCGGGAGAAGGGCGCGTGGGTCGGGCTCGTCGGTGGTGATGAGACCGGCCGCGTGCATCCGCCGCAGCGCGGGGTAGAGCGAGCCGTAGGAGATGCTGCGCAGTCCCCCCAGCACCTGCGAGAGCTGCTTGCGCAGTTCGTAACCGTGCATCGGGGACTGGTGCAGCAGGCCGAGGATGGCGAACTCGAGCATTCCGCCTCCCTCCGCCGGTGCTCCGATGTATCGAGACGATACATCGACCTGCCGATCCAGTGGGAGTCGGGGCGTGATGCGGACCGTCCCGTCCCACGCCGTACGGCGCGGGAGAGCGCCGGTGGGGCGTGCCGGTGCGTACATTGGCCGCCGTGCCCGGACGTCGATCCGTCGTGGACTACTCGCTGCAGCGGCGAGCCGTCCTCGCCGGCGTGTACGCGGGCCGCACCGGGTTGTTCGAGGTCTGCGACGCCAGTCCGTACCTGTCCCGGGCGGCCAAGTATCACGGCGAGGCGACCGACGTCGCCTGCCCGGTGTGCCGCAAGGACCGCCTCACCCTGGTGAACTACGTGTACGGCGACCACCTCGGTCCCATCTCCGGCCAGGCCAAGACCGGGGTGGAGCTGGCACGGATGGACGCGATGCAGGAGGAGTTCACGGTGTACGCCGTCGAGGTGTGCCGCAGCTGCGGCTGGAACCACCTGGACTCCTCGTACGTCCTGGGTGCCGAGCCGGTGCCGGGCCGTGCGCCCCGCCGGACGCGGCGCCGGGTGGCCACGGAGTAGGTCCGGCACGGGGACGTCGCCGGCGCGGCGCGGCCAGGAGGGCGGGCAGCCCCCTTGCTGAGCTGCGCCGCGGGCTCCCCCGCCCACAGCTGAAGACACCACGCAGGCGACCGACCCCGGGCGCCGCCACGACAGTCAGAGAGGGGTTCCTTCGTGCCAGCCCACGACGAGACCTCCCCCGTCGCACCGCGCGCCGGTTCCGTCCGACGTCCGCCGCCCACCCGCAGCCGTCCCACCGGGGGCGGCGGGAGCGGCCGCGGCGGCGCCGGCGGCCGGGGCGCCGCGGGCCGGCCCGCGGCCGGCGGCCGGGCCCGGACGACGGCCGCGCGCTCGGGGGCGCCCCAGGCGCGCGGCACGACAGGTCGTACCGCCGGCGGCCGCCCCGCGAACCGCGGTTCGAGCAAGCCGAAGGGCCGCACCCCGCGGTCGAAGAAGCAGCGCCGCCGTCGCCGGCTGAAGATCCTCGCCGGCGCCCTCGCCGGCATGCTGGTCCTGCTCGGTGTGTTCGTCGGCGTGGTCTACGCCAGCACCGACGTGCCCAGCCCCGACTCGATCACCTCCGCGCAGACCACCGTCATCTACTACTCCGACGGCACCACGGAGATGGCGCGGCTCGGCGACGAGAACCGGACCAACGTCAAGCTGGACCAGATCTCGCTGCCGGCACAGCAGGCCGTGCTGGCCGCGGAGAACCGGAGCTTCTACAGCGACCCCGGGATCTCGTTCACCGGCATCATCCGGGCGGCGTACAACAACCTGACCGGTGGATCCACGCAGGGCGGGTCGACCATCACCCAGCAGTACGTGAAGAACGCCATCCTGCAGAACTCCGAGCAGACGTTCAGCCGCAAGTTCCAGGAGCTGTTCCTGTCCATCAAGCTGGACAACAACTACACCAAGGACCAGATCCTCGAGAACTACCTGAACACCATCTACTACGGCCGCGGGGCCTACGGGATCGAGTCGGCCGCCAACACCTACTTCGGCGTGCCGGCGGCCCAGCTGACCGCGCAGCAGGGTGCGGTGCTCGCCGTCCTCATCCGGAGCCCATCGCGGTACGACCCCGAGGTGAGCCCGCAGGACGCCCAGGACCGCTGGGACCGGGTGCTCGACGCGATGGCCGAGGAGGGCTGGATCTCCCCCGCGGAGCGCGCGGCCTCGGTCTACCCGCCCGTCGCGCCGAAGACCGGCTCCTCGCTGGGCCTCCCGAACGGCCCCGAGGGGCTGATCGTCAGCCAGGTCAAGAACGAGCTGCTGGGCCCCCGCTACGGCTACACCGAGCAGCAGATCGACGCCGGTGGCCTGCGGATCGTCACGACGATCGACAGGAACTACCAGAACGCTGCGGTTGCCAGCGTCGACGACGTCATGGCCACCGAGGACAAGCAGGTCCTGCGCGAGGCGCTCGTCGCCGTCGACCCGAAGACCGGCGCCGTCCGTGCCTACTACGGCGGCGCGAGCGGCACCGACTTCGACTACGCGCTGGCGCAGCGGCAGCCGGGCTCCTCCATGAAGCCCTACGTCCTGGCCTCCGCCCTCGAGCAGGGCATCGGCGTCAAGGCGCGGCGGGACGGCAGCTCGCCGCAGACGTTCCCCGACCGCGACGCCCCCGTCGTCAACTCCGGCGGCGCGTCCTGTCCGGCCTGCACGCTGACCGAGGCGATCACCCGCTCGCTCAACACCACGTTCTACGGGCTGGCCTACGAGGTCGGCCCCGACCGGGTCGCCGAGCTCGCCCGGAAGGCCACCGGCCTGCCCGACGTCTGGGAGTCCGGCAACCGGAACCTGATCGGCAAGCCGACGCTGGCCAATCCGGAGAGCGGGAACGTCGGCTCCTCGATCGGCATCGGCGAGTACGAGATGCGCCCCATCGACCAGGCCGTCGGATTCGCGACGTTCGCCGCCGGCGGGGTCCAGCGGGACCCGTACTTCGTCTCCAAGGTGAGCAACACCGAGGGCACGGTGCTGGTCGACTACGCCGGTGACCCGGGCGAGCAGGTGATCGGCCCGGACATCGCCAACGACGTCACGTTCGCCATCGAGGGCGTCGCCCAGTTCTCCCGCCGTTCGCTCGACGGCGGCCGCGAGGTGGCGAGCAAGACCGGCACCCAGGGGCTGGACCGGGTCAACAACTCCGACGCCTGGATGGTCGGCTACACGCCGTCGATCTCGACCGCGGTGTGGATGGGGACCGACGGGCGTCAGCCGATCGTCAACTCCGACGGTGGCATCATCTACGGCTCCGGGTTGCCCGGCGCGATCTGGCAGCGGTTCATGAACGCCGTCCTGGAGGGCACCCCGGAGGAGGACCTGCCGGACGAGCCGCTCGTCGAGGGCGACACGGGTGAGGGCGTGCCGGAGCCCACGCCCGAGCCCACCGCGACCTCGGCACCGACGACGTCCCAGGCGCCCGCGCCCACGACGTCGGAGGCGCCGGAGGAGACGGCCACCAGCACCAGCACCAGCGCCACCGGCACGGGCACGGTCACCGGCACGGCGACACCCACGGCGCCGGGCGTACCGGGCAACGGCAACCCCAACGGCGGTGGCGGGCCCGGCTGATCCCCGGGCGTCCGGGACGTCGCTCCCGCCGCACGGCAGACTGGGGCGGTGACGCTGCCGCCGCCCGACGGCCCCTCCACGGACCCCTCCGGCCCCGCGCCGGAGGGGTCCGTGGCGTTGTCGGCCGCGCCGGCCTCGGGTCCCGCGCCCCCGGACCGGGTGATCCCCTCCTGGTCCGATCCCGTGGTCGCGCAGGCCAGCGAGGCCGTCGGCGGGCCGTGGGGCCGGCACGCCGTCACGGGACGCGCCCTGTTCTGGACGCCGCTGCGCGTCTGCCTGCTGTTCACGACCGCCGTCCTGGCTCTCGCCTGGGCCAAGCAGGCGCCGTGCTCCGACGGGAACTGGGCGGGCTTCGTCCAGTACACGCACTTCTGCTACTCCGACACCGTCCCGTTGTTCGGGCTGCACCACCTCGACACGGGCGCCGTCCCCTACCTGGACTCCGGCGTGGAGTACCCGGTGCTCACCGGTGCCTTCATGGCCCTGGCCGCGCTGGCGGGCCGCGCCTACGACGGCGCGGCCGACGCCGTCGGCCTGCTGCCCGACGTCCCCCCGGTGCAGAGCTACTACGTGGTGACGTGCCTGCTGCTGTCGCTGTGCGCGCTGCTGACGACGCGTGCGGTCCTGGGGATGTCGGGACGCCGGCCGTGGGACGCGGCCATGGTCGGGCTGTCGCCGCTCCTGTTCGTGCACGTGTTCACCAACTGGGACGTGTTCGCCGTCGCGCTGGCCACCCTCGGCCTGTGGGCGTGGGCGCGCCGGCGGCCGGTGCTCGCGGGCGTCCTGCTGGGGCTCGGGATCGCGGCGAAGCTCTACCCGGCCCTGCTCCTGGGCGTCCTCTTCCTGCTCTGCCTGCGCGCGGGCGCGCTGCGCACCTGGCTGCGGACGGCGCTCGCCGCCGGGGTGACCTGGCTGGTGGTGAACGTGCCGGTCGCGCTGGCCGCACCCGGGAACTGGAGCCGCTTCTTCCGGCTCAACAACAGCCGGCCGGCCGATCCCGACACGATCTGGAACATGCTGCTGCACGCCAGCGACCACCAGCTGTTCGACGGCCCGCTCGCCGACGGGCAGTCGCCCTCGGTGCTCAATGCCGTCGTCGCCGGGATGCTGGTGCTGCTCGTGGTCGGCATCGGGTGGCTGACGTTCGCCGCTCCGGTGCGGCCGCGGGTGGGCCAGCTGGCGTTCCTGCTCGTGGCCGGCTTCCTCTTCCTGAACAAGGTCTGGAGCCCGCAGTACTCGCTGTGGCTGCTGCCCCTGGCGGTCCTCGCCCGCCCGAAGTGGCGCTCACTGCTGCTGTGGCAGGCCACCGAGGCGCTGCTGTGGGTGCCGCGGCTGCTCTGGTACCTGGGCCCCGACAACCGCGGCGTCGACATCGAGTGGTTCTTCTTCGGCGTCGTGCTCCGCGACCTGGCCGTCGTCGTCCTCATGGGCCTGGTGGTGCGCGACGTCCTCCGGCCCGACGACGACGTGGTGCGGACCAGCTGGCCCGGCGTCGACGACCCGGCAGGGGGCGTCCTGGACCACGCCCCCGACCGGCGCCGGGCGGGTGGGTCAGTCGCCCAGGGCCGAGCGGAGGACGGCGATCTCCTCGGCGTGCGCGGCGGCGTCCCCGGGGGTCTCGAGGATGACCGGGCAGCCGGCGGCCCGCGCCACCTCCACCAGTAGGTCCTGCGAGATCTCGCCCTCGGACAGCGGCGCGTGCCGGTCCCGGCTGGAGCCGTGCGGGTCGCGGCTGTTGTTGAGGTGGACCAGGTCGATCCGGCCGGTGATCGCACGGACGTCGTCCACGACGGTGCCGAGGTCCCACCCGGCGGCCCACGCGTGGCAGGTGTCGAGGACGAAGCCGGCGCCGAACTGCCCGATGGCGTCCCAGAGGCGGGCGAGGGCGTCCAGCTCGCGCGCCATGGCGTTGCCGCCCCCGGCGGTGTTCTCGATGAGCAGCGGAAGGGGGAAGCCGCCGTCCTTGGCCTGGTAGGTGAACGTCTTGCGCCAGTTGTCCACCCCCACGGCCGGGTCGTCGGCGGCCAGCACGTGGCCGCCGTGCACCACGAGGGCGTACGCGCCGATCTCCGCGGCGGCCTGCGCGTGCGCGGCCAGCAGCTTGCGCCCCGGGATGCGGATGCGGTTGTTCGTCGTCGCCACGTTGAGCATGTACGGCGCATGGACCACGACCAGGACGTCGCTCGCCCTCAGGTCCTCGGCGTCCGGCCGGGGCTTCGGATTGGCGTAGCTCTGCGGGTCGGTCAGGAAGATCTGGACCCCGTCGGCGTCCATCTCCGCCGCCCGGGCGAGCGGTCCGCCGTCCTCGAGCCGGCCGTCGTCGGTCAGACCAGGGCCGATGTGTACGCCGATCGGGTGTCGAGCCGGGGAGCGGGTCACGCCTGCCGACCCTAGTTCGGGCGCACAATCAGGTTTAGCCGTAACCCGGGACACACATCATCGTTGGTGCACGCGACGGGGTTACTCACCGGTAGGTGGGGATGGACGTCGACGTCGACGTGGAGGTAGGGCGGAACATGGCAACCGGTCGGATCCGGCGTAGCGCGCGGCGGGGCATCGCCGCCGCGGTGCTCGGCTGGCTCGCTGTGGCGGCCTTCTCGCTCCTGCTCGCGCCGAGCGCGAGCGCGGCACCGACCGCCACCGTCGAGATCAGGAACGTCACGCCCCCCGCGGTGAGCGTGGACAAGGGCGGCTCGGTCACCTTCGTCAACGCGATCCCCGCCGAGAACAGGGGCGGCGTCAGCATCCCGCTGGTCGGCACCTTCTCCGCCACGGTGTACACCGACGTGGCGGTCAACTTCTTCGGCCAGAACCGTCCGCTGCAGCCCGGTCAGCGCACCGCCTGGACGTTCGACGACCCGGCCACGACGGGCACGATCGCCTACACGTACCGGATCGTCCCGCAGGCGGGACTGAGCGTCACGGTGGCCAACCAGGTGATCAACACCGTCGCCGGCCAGCTGCCCGCGCTCCCGGCGCCCGTCCCCTACGTCGTCCAGACCATCCTGCCGAACCTGCCGCAGCTGCCGAGCGTCAACCTGCCGCAGCTGCCCCAGATCGACGTGACCCTGCCCGGCGGTGGCGGTGGCGGCACCCCGCCGACGCTGCCGCCGACCGAGGTGCCCGGTGAGAACCCGACCGACCCGACCGGTCCGGGTCCCCAGGCCGTCCCGGGACCGGGCAACGCGTACGTGTACGACACCGGCAGCGGCCCGCGGATGTCGCCGAGCGACATGGGCGCGGCGGCCGCGTTCGACCCGTCCCGGTTCTTCCTCCCGGGCAGCAGCCTCGGCGGCGCCGACCGGAGCGGCTCAGGCGGTTCCGGCGGCCTGCCCGGCAGCTACGACGGCGCGTCGGTGCCGGTCTTCGGCCAGCTCGCCGGCCTCGACGGCAGCGGCCTGGACGACCAGAGCGCGGCACAGAGCACGGCGGCCGACGGCGGCCCCGACGCGCAGACCCTGCCGGCGGCTGCCCTGGCCGCCGTGGTCGCCCTCGCCGCGGTCACCGCGGCCCTGGTGCGCACGCACCAGGCCGCGCGCGCCTCGAAGTGACGCAGCGCTGAGACGGTTCGTCCCCGCGGCCGTCGTCCCTGTCCGGGGCGGCGGCCGCGGTGCCGTTCCGGCCCGGGGACGGGCCTACCTGTGGACGGCGGAGAAGCGGGCGTCCGGGCGCTGGTAGCCTGGGTCCGCGCGTTCCGGCGGTCCATCCCGTTCCAGCCGGGGCGCGCGACGCGTGTACGACCCTCCTGCTGCAGATCGACTGCGGCCGCCAAGACCAGAGGAGGTGGGGTTCTCCGTGCGTCACTACGAACTGATGGTCATCCTCGACCCCGAGCTCGAGGAGCGCACCATCGCTCCCTCGCTCGACCGGTTCCTGACCGTCGTCACCAAGGCCGGTGGCACCGTCAAGACCGAGATCTGGGGCCGTCGCCGGCTCGCCTACGAGATCAAGAAGCAGATCGAGGGCATCTACGCCATCGTCACGATCGAGTCGGAGCCCGCTGCGGTCGCCGAGCTCGACCGGCAGCTGAACCTCAACGAGTCGGTGCTGCGCACCAAGCTGATGCGGCCAGAGGTCCACTGACCATGGCCGGCGACACCGTCATCACCGTCATCGGCAACCTCACCGCCGATCCGGAGCTGCGCTTCACGCCGTCGGGCGCCGCGGTCGCGAACTTCACGGTCGCCTCGACCCCCCGCACCTTCGACCGGCAGTCGCAGGAGTGGAAGGACGGCGAAGCGCTGTTCCTCCGCTGCAACGTCTGGCGGCAGGCCGCGGAGAACGTGGCCGAGTCCCTCACCCGCGGCTCGCGGGTCATCGTCAGCGGGCGCCTCAAGCAGCGTTCGTTCGACACCAAGGAAGGCGAGAAGCGCACCGTCATCGAGTTGGAGGTCGACGAGATCGGCCCCTCGCTGCGCTACGCCACCGCGAAGGTCACCAAGGCCTCCCGCGGTGAGGGCGGCGGCGGCTTCGGCGGTGGTGGCGGCGGCGGAGGCGGCTTCGGCTCCTCCGGCGGTGGCGCGAGCGACCCCTGGTCGACGCCCGCCGGTCCGTCCGACGAACCGCCCTTCTGAACCTCTTCGACTGATCTACCTGGAGAACTCCGGTGCCCAAGCCCCCCATCCGCAAGGTCAAGAAGAAGGTCTGCCAGTTCTGCAAGGACAAGGCGACCTACATCGACTACAAGGACACGACGCTGCTGCGGAAGTTCATCTCCGACCGCGGCAAGATCCGTGCCCGCCGCGTCAGTGGCAACTGCAGCCAGCACCAGCGCGACGTCGCCACGGCCGTGAAGAACAGCCGTGAGATGGCGCTGCTGCCCTACACCTCGACGGCGCGCTGATCATGAGCATGATGAAGCTGATCCTGACGCAGGAGGTCACCGGTCTCGGTACCTCCGGTGACACGGTGGAGGTCAAGGGCGGCTACGGCCGCAACTACCTCCTCCCCCGCGGGCTGGCCATCAAGGCCACGCGCGGTGCCGAGAAGCAGGTCGAGTCGCTCCGCCGGGCCCGTGCGGCCCGCGACGTGGCCTCGCAGGAGGACGCGCAGGCGGTGGCCGGGCGTCTGTCCGGGCTGACCGTCCGCGTGCCGGCCCGCGCCGGCGAGGGCGGCCGCCTGTTCGGGCGCGTCACCACGGCCGACGTCGCCGCGGCCGTCACGGCGGCCGGCGGCCCGGAGCTGGACCGTCGTCGCATCGAGCTGCCCAGCAGCATCAAGACGACCGGCCAGCACGCCGTCACCGTGCGGGTCCACCCCGAGGTCAGCACGCAGCTGACCATCGAGGTCGTCCCCAGCTGATGCCCGCGCCGCCCGGCGAGGCGGCAGTGCCCGAGAGGGGCGTCGGACTCCGGTCCGGCGCCCCTCTCGGCGTTGCTGGCGGTTCCTGCCAGCGGGATGGGCTGCCGTTCGTCGTCCTCAGGCGTCCCCGACCAGGCCGCCGCGCTACGCCGTGTGACACGTGATGCACGTCCCGAAGATTGTTGTCGACTTTCTTCCGTCCACAGCCGGTGGGCACCGTCGGCGCAGGTGACGGCGGGGAAGACGGCGGGTGACCCCCAGGTGTCCCCCGCGGTCTCCACATGTCGACAGGCGTGAATCCACCGACTTGTCCACAAGTTGTGCAGATCGGCGTGCACACCGGTGTTGGACGGCGCCCCCTCCGGCTTCCTAACGTCCTCCCCAGCTTCGCCGGGCACCTGAAGTGTCGGTGCCCGGCGCTAGCTTCGATCCGAACATACGTTCGGTCCGGCGACGCCCGCCGAACTCCGGCTTCCCCACGGAGTGGTGTTGCGGGCGCGCCGAGCAGGAGATGGAGGAACCTTCGTGGCGGTGGCCGACGACTTCAGCCGGCCGTCCGCGACGGCGCCGGCCTACGACCGGCAGCCGCCGCAGGACGTCCAAGCGGAGCAGTCGGTGCTCGGCGGGATGCTGCTGAGCAAGGACGCGATCGCCGACGTCGTCGAGGTGCTGCACGGCGTCGACTTCTACCGCCCCGCGCACCAGGTGATCTTCGACTGCATCCTCGACCTCTACGGCCGCGGCGAGCCGGCCGACGCGATCACCGTCGCCGCCGAGCTCAACCGCACCGACCAGCTGTCCAAGATGGGCGGTGCCGTCTACCTGCACACGCTGATCGCCTCGACCCCCACGGCGGCCAACGCGGGCTACTACGCCGCGATCGTGGCGGAGCAGGCCGTGCTGCGGCGACTGGTCGAGGCGGGCACCCGCGTCGTCCAGCTGGGCTACGGCGCCGCGGGCGGGCGGGGCGACGTCGACGACATCGTCGACCGCGCGCAGCAGGAGATCTACGACGTCACCGAGAAGCGCATGAGCGAGGACTACTCGCGCCTCGAGGACATCCTGCAGCCGACGATGGACGAGCTGGACGCCATCGCCTCCCGCGG
>DATHAK010000142.1:0-6051 GCA_035296685.1 Blastococcus sp. | reverse complement strand
TGACCGCCGCGATGACCGGCTTCGGGATCTGGGCCACGTGCGTGAAGGAGGCGGTCAGCTCACGCCCCCACGCCACCATGGAGCCGCGGTCCATCTGCGACATCTCCTTGATGTCGGCCCCGGCGGCGAAGACCCGCTCCCCGCCGTAGAGGACGACGGCACGGACGTCGTCCCGCTCGCCGGCCTCCATCGCCGCGGCCCGCACCTCCCGGTGCAGCTGCTCACTGATCGCGTTCATCTTCGGCCGGTCGAGGCGGATCGTCCCGACCCCGTCCTCGACCTGCAGGGTCACGAACTCCGGCGCTGCCATGTGCGGGCCTCCAGGTGCGGACGTCGTCGTCGCCCGCACCCTAGCGAGGCACCCCGCACACCGGCACCGGCCGCCCGACCCACCGAGATCCGCCTCAGGGCGGTCTCCACGCCCGGAATTCCCGGCCTCGGCCGTATCTCGGTGCGGTAGGCGGTGGCTAGGCAGCCCGGCGCGCGGTGAAACGGCCGTCGTTCCGGGAGAGCGAGAGTCGCAGGCCGAAGGTGTCCGACAGGTGGGCCTCGGTCAGGACGTCGTCCGCGGCGCCGGAGGCCACCAGCTCGCCGTCCCGGAGCAGCAGGGCGTGGGTGTAGCCGGGCGGGATCTCCTCGACGTGGTGGGTGACCAGCACCTGGGCCGGCGCGTAGTGGTAGCGGGCCAGGTCGGAGAGCCGGGCGACCAGGTCCTCGCGGCCGCCGAGGTCGAGCCCGGCACCGGGCTCGTCGAGCAGGAGCAGCTCGGGGTCGGGCATGAGCGCGCGGGCTATCTGCGTGCGCTTGCGCTCGCCCTCGCTCAGGGTGCCGAACGGACGGTGAGCGAACTGCGCGACCCCCCACTGCTCCATGAGCATCCCGGCGCGGGTCAGGTCGTGGACGTCGTAGCGCTCCCGCCACCGGCCGACGACGGCGTACCCGGCGGAGACCACGATGTCCCCGGTCGTCTCCGAACCCTGGATGCGCTGAGCCAGCGCGGCGCTGGTCAGCCCGATGCGCGGCCGCAGCTCGAACACGTCGACCGCACCGAGGGTCTCGCCGAGCAGCGTGACCTCACCGCGGGTCGGGTGCATCTGCGCCGCGGCGAGCTGCAGCAGCGTCGTCTTCCCCGCTCCGTTGGGCCCCAGCACCACCCAGCGGTGGTCGGCCTCGACGGTCCAGTCGATGCCGCGCAGGAGGTGGGTCTCCCCCCGGACGACGTCGACCCCGGTCATCCCGACGACCGCCCCGAGGGCGGCTGTGCTCGACACGGACCCCATCCAACCAACCCCGCAACGCTCCCTTGCGCACCCACGCCCCCGGTTCTTGGCACGATCGGCCCGTGACCGATGGGGGCAGGACCGAACGGGGCCGGATCGAGCGCGGGAGGATCGACCGCGTGGTGCCGCGGCGCAGGTGGAGCGACCGCGCCCTTCCGGGACCGGCACCGGAGGTGCTGCCGGGGTCGCCGGTCCCGCTCGGCGCCCACTGGGACGGCACCGGGACGAACTTCGCTCTCTGGTCCGCGGGCGCCCAGGCGGTGGACCTCTGCCTCTTCGACCCCGACGGCAGCGAGCACCGGCACCGACTCGAGGAGACGACCCACCAGGTCTGGCACGGCCGGCTCGCCGGGGTGGGACCCGGCCAGCGGTACGGCTACCGGGTGCACGGTCCCTACGACCCCGTCGCCGGGCTCCGCTACAACCCCGCCAAGCTGCTGCTCGACCCCTACACACGGGCCGTCGACGGCTCCCTCTCCCTGCACCCGTCGCTGTTCGGGTACGCCGGCGACGCGGTGGACAGCGGGACGCGCGACGACCAGGACTCCGCACCCCACGTCCCCCGTGGGGTCGTCGTGCACGACCCCTTCCCGTGGGACGGCGACCGGCCGCTGCGCACCTCGTGGTCGGACACCGTCATCTACGAGGCCCACGTCAAGGGCGCGACGGCGCGCCACCCGGACGTCCCGCCGCAGCTGCGCGGCACCTACGCCGGCCTCGCGCACCCGGCGTTCGTCGAGCACCTGCAGGCGCTCGGAGTGACCGCCGTCGAGCTCCTCCCGGTGCACCAGTTCGTCAGCGAGCCGCACCTGCTGCGCCGCGGGCTGTCGAACTACTGGGGCTACAACACGCTGGCCTACTTCGCCCCGCACGCGGCGTACAGCTCCACCGGGAGCGACGGCGGGCAGGTCACGGAGTTCAAGACAATGGTCAAGCAGCTGCATGCGGCCGGCATCGAGGTGATCCTCGACGTCGTCTACAACCACACCGCCGA
Source organism: Blastococcus sp. (assembly GCA_035296685.1). GTDB lineage: Bacteria > Actinomycetota > Actinomycetes > Mycobacteriales > Geodermatophilaceae > Blastococcus_B. The sequence goes on along the minus strand of DATHAK010000142.1, from coordinate 3,777 downwards.
GGGCGACCAGGCCGGACCCACGCTGTCTCTTCGGGGCATCGACAACAACGGCTACTACCGGCTCGACGGCGGCAACCGCGCCCGCTACACCGACTACACCGGCTGCGGGAACACCCTCGACGTCCGCCGTCCCGCCGTCCTGGCGCTGCTCATGGACTCGCTGCGGTACTGGGTCACCGAGATGCACGTGGACGGGTTCCGCTTCGACCTGGCCTCGGCGCTCGCCCGCTCGATGCACGACGTCGACCGGCTCTCGGCGTTCTTCGACGTCGTCCACCAGGACCCGGTTGTCAGCAACGTCAAGCTGATCGCCGAGCCGTGGGACGTCGGCCCGGGCGGCTACCAGGTGGGCAACTTCCCGCCGCCCTGGACGGAGTGGAACGGGAAGTACCGCGACACGGTGCGGGACGTCTGGTCCGGCGCGCACGTCGGCGTCCGCGACCTGGCCTACCGGCTCACCGGCTCGTCCGACCTGTACCGCTCCGACGGCCGCCGGCCCTTCGCCAGCATCAACTTCGTCACCGCGCACGACGGATTCACGATGGCCGACCTCGTCGCCTACGAGAACAAGCGGAACGAGGCCAACGGCGAGGACAACCGGGACGGCGAGAGCCACAACCGGAACTGGAACGGCGGTGTGGAGGGGCCCAGCGACGACCCGGAGATCGTCACTCTGCGGGCTCGTCAGGTGCGCAACCACCTGGCCACCCTGCTGCTGTCCACCGGCGTGCCGATGCTGACCGCCGGCGACGAGCTGGGCCGCACCCAGCAGGGCAACAACAACGCCTACTGCCAGGACAACGAGATCTCGTGGCTGGACTGGAAGGACGTCGACGAGGACCTCTTCGCCTTCGTCACCCGGCTGGTCCAGCTGCGGCGCTCGTCACCGGTGCTGCGCCAGGAGGCGTTCTTCGAGGGGCACGAGATCCCCGGCACCGGCGGTACCCGCGACCTCGCCTGGTTCGCGCCCAGCGGCGGCCAGCTCAGCACGGCGGACTGGTTCGACACCGGCCTGCAGACCATCGGCATGTACCTCGACGGCCGTGGGATCCGGCACCGCGACCCGGTCGGGCGGCGCATGCTCGACGACAGTTATCTGGTGCAGCTGCACGCCGGGCCGGAGCCGGTCACCGTTCAGCTGCCGGGGCCGCCGTGGGCCGACGGCTACGAGCTGGTCGTCTCCACCGAGTACCCGACCGGCGCCCCGCCGGAGAAGACCGCCGTGGCCCCCGGCCCGGTCGAGCTCCCATCGCGCTGCGTCTGGCTGCTCCGAGTGCTCAGGCGGCCCTGAGGCGGCGGAGACGCCGTCGCGCCGAGTGGGGCCCGGAGGGTCCCGCGCAGGCACGACTCAACGGCTCCGCCCACTCGGGACGGCACCTGGCCGCGGTGCGATCCGGAGGATCGCGATGTTCTAGTCCTGCGGTTGCTCGAAGGTGATGACGGTCCAGCCGAGCAGCAGCCGGTCGCCGTCGGAGAGCGGGTGGGCCACGCCGGGCTCGAGCTGGGTCCACTCGGTGGCGTCGGGCCCGGCGACGTGCGTGCCGTTGAGCGACCCCAGGTCGACGAGCGAGACCTCACGGCCGTTGCGCTGCAGCGCGGCGTGCGCCGACGACAGCACGTTCTGGGTGTCGGCGATCGGCACGGGGCGCGCCGAGCCGCTGGCGACCAGCTCGTGGTTGTCCGGACGGCGGCCCAGCACCAGGTCCTCGTCGACGGTGACGACCATGCCGTCGTCGAAGCGCAGGACCGGCGCGGTCGACTCCTCGGGGCGCCAGAAGGCGGTCTGCTCGCCCGACTCGGGCTGCGCGGCCGACATGCGGCTGGCCCCCGAGCCCATGCCGAAGCCGGCGTCCGAGCCGGCGCTGTACGAGGAGGCGGGGGACGACGTCGCCGGCGGGACCGCCGAGGACGACGACGGCGCGCGGGCGGCCAGCTGCAGTATGGCGCCCGAGCCGGGCACCGTCCCCTCGACCAGGTCGTAGGAGACACCCGGGGGCATCTGCGGCGCGGCCGCACCCGGACCGACGTAGAGCGTCTGGCCCAGCTGGAAGCCGGAGGCGACGGTGCAGCCCTCCACCGACGAGCCGGACACCGGGACGCCGTCGACGGCGGGCTGCCCCTTGCCCGACCACAGGGCCACACCGGTACCGGCGTCCCCCGAGGTGTCGGCGAGCACCAGGGCGAACGAGGCTCCGCCGTGGGCGAGGGAGCTCACCTCGCCGGCGACGGCCGCCAGCACACGGTCGGCGCCCGGCCCCGTGACGCCGAGGCAGGCGTGCAGTGCCGCGACGAGCGCGGGCGAGCCGGGTGCGTCGACCCAGAGCAGCCCGCCGCCGCGGCGGGCGACGACGGAGTCTCCGGGGAGGACTTCACAGCGGTCAGGCATGGCCTCCAGCCTAGTGATCAACGGGAGTTCTGGCTGGTCGCGCATCTCCGCCACGCCGGGCCATCACGACGTCACACGGGGTGGTTGGGGCGGGCGTGATTGAAGAGTCTCAAGCGAAGGACTCATGCGCTCGTCACCACACCCAGCTCGGCCGGATCGGCCATCCGCTCGGAGTGCGGGAGGACGCGGACGGTGTACCCGAACGCGCCCGTCCGCTCCAGTGGGATCGTCGCGATGAACCAGTGCCGCGAGCCGTCGGTGTGCTCGTGCTTCATCGGCACCGTGGTCACGTCGTGCAGACCGTCCGCGTCGTCCACCCGGCCGTAGGCCGCCTGCACCTCCACGTCGTGCGTGGCCAGACCCGGCAGCTCGACCTCCGCCCGCAGGTCCAGCGTCGACCCGATCTCCGGTGCGTCGCTGCCACCGGTCGCCTCGACGTGGGCCACCCGGACCGAGTGCCAGTTGTGCAGCAGGTGGGAGCGCCAGCCGGCCTCCTCGCGAGCGGGGTGGTAGCCGTCCGCGGCCATGACGCGCGCCGAGCCGGCCGCCGACACGTACAGGGCCTGCACGTAGTCGCGGACCATCCGGGTGGCCAGCACCTTGGGCCCGGTCTCCCGCAGCGTGTGCCGCACCATCTCCACCCAGCGGGTCGGGACGCCGTTGCGCGACTTCTCGTAGAACCGCGGCAGCACCTGGCTGTCGAGCAGCTCGTAGATCGCCCGGGCCTCGACCTCGTCGCGCCGGTCGGGGTCGGCGACGCCGTCGGCGGTGGGGATCGCCCAGCCGTTCTGGCCGTCGAACCACTCGTCCCACCAGCCGTCACGGATGGAGAGGTTGAGCCCGCCGTTGAGCGCGGCCTTCATGCCCGAGGTGCCACAGGCCTCCAGTGGCCGCAGCGGGTTGTTCAGCCAGACGTCGCAGCCCCAGTAGAGGTAGCGGGCCATGCCGATGTCGTAGCCGGGCAGGAACGCGATCCGGTGCCGGATCTCCGGGTCGTCGGCGAAGGCCACCATCTGCTGGATGAGCTGCTTGCCGCCGTCGTCGGCCGGGTGGCTCTTGCCGGCGATGACCAGCTGGATCGGCCGCTCCGGGTCGAGCAGCAGGGCCTTGAGCCGAGCGGGGTCGCGGAGCATCAGCGTCAGCCGCTTGTAGGACGGCACGCGGCGGGCGAACCCGATGGTCAGGACGTCGGGGTCGAAGGCCGTCTCGGTCCAGCCCACCTCGGCCTCGGAGGCACCGCGGGACAGCGCGGTCTCGCGCAGCCGGCGGCGCACCTCGCCGACGAGACGGGCGCGCAGCTCGCGGCGCACCGCCCACAGCTCACCGCCGGAGATCCGGTCGACGCCGTCGAACGGGACGTCGCCCCTGCCCACCTCCGCGGGGTCGCCCTG
>DATHAK010000141.1:0-5604 GCA_035296685.1 Blastococcus sp. | reverse complement strand
CCGCCCGGGTGGAGCTCAGCTCGCCGGGGGTCTCCACCTACGCCGACGGCGAGCCGGTCGCCCCGCTGCCGGCGGTCCCCGAGTGCGTGCCCGGCGCGCTGACGGTGGTCGGCTCCGGCCGCTGACCGCAGCCTCGTCGTCGCAGTCCCAGCCCTCCAGCGCTGGGCGGCGGCCACAGGCCTCGGGTCGTGGCCGGGCCGCGTCCGGTGGCTTCGCTGCCGCCGTATCGACGATCGTGCTGCGCCATACCGCGGCACCGGCTTCCACTCGGGCGCTCCGGCCGCCGACCGGCCGGCCGCACCCTCGTGGTCGCCATCCCAGGCCCGCAGCGCTGGGGCGGCAACCACAGGCCTGGGGTCACGGCGAGGTCGGCGAGGTCGGCGAGGTGGTCGCGCTCGCCGGACGGAGCCGGTCCGCAACGCCTAACGTGGGGGCATGTCCAGCCCCGCTGAGCGGTATGCGGCTGCCCGGCGGCGGACCGCCCACCCCACGCTGTCGGACTTCACCGCCGACCTCGGGTTCTCCCTCGACCCGTTCCAGGTCGAGGCGTGCGAGGCGCTGGAGGAGGGCTCCGGCGTCCTGGTGTGCGCGCCGACCGGCGCCGGGAAGACCGTCGTGGGCGAGTTCGCCGTGCACAAGGCGCTGGCCGAGGGGCGCAAGGCGTTCTACACGACGCCGATCAAGGCGCTGTCCAACCAGAAGTACGCCGATCTGGTGGCCCGGTACGGGGAGAAGCAGGTCGGCCTGCTGACCGGCGACAACGCCGTCAACGGCGACGCCCCCGTGGTCGTGATGACCACCGAGGTGCTGCGCAACATGCTCTACGCGGAGTCGCCGGCGATCGAGGGCCTGGGCTACGTCGTCATGGACGAGGTCCACTACCTCGCCGACCGGTTCCGCGGGGCGGTGTGGGAGGAGGTGATCATCCACCTCCCGCAGTGGGTCACCCTCGTCTCGCTGTCGGCGACGGTCAGCAACGCCGAGGAGTTCGGCGAGTGGCTGGTCACGGTCCGCGGCCACACGAAGGTCGTGGTCAGCGAGGTGCGGCCCGTCCCGCTCTGGCAGCACATGCTGGTCGGCAACCGCGTGTTCGACCTGTTCTCGCTGCGCCCGGCCGCGCACGCCGGCGAGCAGGGGGACCAGCCGCGGGAGCTCTCCACCCGCGAGCGCGGCGCCTCGGTCGTCGACCCCGAGCTGGTGCGCTTCGTGCGCGAGCAGGAGCGCCGGATCGACTCGTGGCACGGCGGCGGCCCCGGCGGCGGCTCTCGGCGCGGGGACAGCTCGCACCGGCCGCGCTACCGCCCGCCGGCCCGGCCCGACGTCATCGAGCGGCTGGACAAGGCGGGCCTGCTGCCGGCGATCACCTTCGTGTTCAGCCGCAACGGCTGCGACGCCGCTGTCCACCAGTGCCTGCTCTCCGGCCTGCGGCTCACCGACGAGGCCGAGCGCGCGGAGATCGCGCGGATCATCGACGAGCGCACCGGTTCCCTGCCCGAGGAGGACCTGCACGTCCTCGGCTTCTGGGAGTGGCGCGAGGGCCTGCTCGCGGGCCTGGCCGCCCACCACGCGGGCCTGGTGCCGGCGTTCAAGGAGACCGTGGAGGAGTGCTTCGTCCGCGGCCTGGTGAAGGCGGTGTTCGCCACCGAGACGCTGGCGCTCGGCATCAACATGCCCGCCCGCAGCGTCGTCCTGGAACGGCTGGTCAAGTGGAACGGCGAGGCGCACGTCGACGTCACGCCGGGGGAGTACACCCAGCTGACCGGACGGGCGGGACGGCGGGGGATCGACGTCGAGGGCCACGCCGTGGTGATCTGGGCGCCGGGCATGGACCCCTCGGTGGTGGCCGGGCTGGCGAGCACCCGCACCTACCCGCTGAAGTCGAGCTTCCGGCCGAGCTACAACATGGCGGTCAACCTGGTCAGCTCCTTCGGCCGGGCGCGGGCGCGCGAGCTGCTGGCGAGCTCGTTCGCGCAGTTCCAGGCCGACCGGTCGGTGGTCGGGCTCGCCCGGGCGGCGGCCCGGCACGAGAAGGACGCCGAGAAGTTCGCCGCCGAGATGCACTCCGACCGCGGCGACGTCGGCCAGTACGCCGAGCTCCGCCGCCAGATCGCCGACCGGGAGAAGGAGCTGTCCCGCGACTCGCAGGCCAAGCGCCGGATGGAGGCGGCCGAGGCGCTGGCGGCACTGCGTCCCGGCGACGTGATCCGGGTGCCGTCGGGCCGGCGGCAGGGCCTGGCCGTCGTCCTCGATCCGGGGATCACCGACCTCTCGGACCCGCGTCCGCTGGTGCTCACCGAGGACAAGTGGGCCGGGCGGCTGGGCCCGTTGGACTTCCCGAGCCCGGTCAGCGCGCTGGCCCGGGTGCGGGTGCCCCGGAACTTCAACCACCGCAGCCCGCACGCCCGCCGCGACCTCGCGTCCACGCTGCGCAACGCCCGCGTCGAGAACGACCTGGGCGCGCGGCGGGTGAAGCACCGCTCCGCGGCGGCCGACGACCCGGTGCTGGAGGACCTGCGCCGCGCCCTGCGCAATCACCCGGTGCATGCGCTGCCCGACCGGGAGGACCGGGTGCGGGTGGCCGAGCGGTGGCTGCGGTCGGTGCGCGAGGCCGACCAACTGCAGCGGAAGATGGCCGAGCGCACCGGCTCCCTCACCCGGCAGTTCGACGCCACCTGCGACGTCCTGGAGGAGCTGGGCTATCTGGTGCCGGAGGTGGCGCCGCTGGTGCCGGCCGACACCGAGGTCCTGGGCGCCGTGGACGACGTCCCGGTGGTGACCGACGACGGGCGGCGGCTGGCCCGCATCTGGTCGGAGGCCGACCTGCTCGTCGCGGAGTGCCTGCGGGCGGGCGTCTGGAAGGGCCTGACCCCGGCCGAGTTGGCCGCCGTCACCTCGACGCTGGTGTTCGAGGCGCGTCGCGACATCCCGAGCCTGCCCGCCGTGCCGGCCGGCAAGGTGGCCGCGGCGATCGGCGAGATGCGGCAGATTCGCTCCCGCCTGCACGAAGTGGAGTCCGACCACGGTGTGCGCGTCACCCGCGACCTCGACCTGGGCTTCGCCTGGGCCGCCTACCGGTGGGCCGACGGGCAGAGCCTGGACCGGGTGCTGGCCGGCGCCGAGCAGGCCGGGACCGAGCTCTCCGGTGGCGATTTCGTGCGCTGGACCCGCCAGCTGATCGACCTGTTGGACCAGCTGGCCAAGGTGGCCGAGGACCCCGTGGCCAGAACCGCCCGCGCCGCCGTGGACCGGGTGCGCCGCGGCGTGGTCGCGGTGGCGGTGGGCGGCTGACCAGCGATTCGCTGTTCTCCTGACCGGGCGGTGGTGAGGCACAATGCCACCGCGCCGGGACCCTCGTCACGGGGCCGAGGGCCGGACCGGGGAGCGACGATGACCAACCCGCCGCACGGCGAGCAGCAGGGCGTGCCGCCGTCCGACGCCGACCGTCCGCCGACGCCGTCCTACGTCCGCCCCCCGGTGCCCGGCACCGGCACACCGCCCGTGCAACAGCGACAGCCCGTGCAACAGCCACAGCCCGTGCAGGAGCCACCGCTCGCGGGGCAGCCGGGCTTTGGCCAGCCGGGTCACGGCCCGTCCGGCTACGCCCCGCAGCCCTACGGCCAGCAGCCCTACGGGCAGGCGCCCGGCTACGGGCAGCCGCAGCAGTACGGCACATCCCAGCAGTACGGTCCGCCCCCGTTCGGGACACCGCCGCAGTACGGCGCACCGCAGTACCCGGCGCCGGGCCAGTACGGCCAGCCCTACGGGGCGCCGCCGCAGAAGTCGAAGGTCGGGCTGATCGCCGCCGTGACCGGGGTCGTGCTGCTGGCCATCGTCGGGGTCGTCGTGCTCGTCCTGGCGCTGCAGTCGAAGGTGCTGGACCGCGCCGCCGTCGAGCGCGACGTGGCCGCGCAGTTCGAGGAGCGGGAAGGTGTCGCCATCGACCTGAGCTGCACCGACGAGATGCAGGTGGACGCCGGCTCGACCTACGAGTGCAGCGGGACGACCGCCGACGGCGAGGACGTCACCCTGCGGATCCGGATCGAGGACGAGGACTCCGCCGCCTACACCTGGACGGAGCCCTGACCGGCTCGCAGCGGCCGTCGGTCATCCTGTTGGCCGCACTCGGCATCCCGGTTCTCGTCGTCCTGGCGGTGGTGCTCGTCGTCCGGGGCGCAACGCCGTCGCCGCTGAATGCCGCCGACGTCGAACGTGACGTCGCCGCCCAGTTCGAGGCGGCCCATGACGTCGCGGTGGAGCTGGACTGCCCGGACGACATGCCGGTCGCCTCCGGAGAGGTCTATCCGTGCGCCGGCGCCACGTTGGACGGGAGCGCGGTGTACGTCGAGATCCAGATCGCGGACCCGGGGGAGGACGTCGACTACCACTGGTGGACGTCCTTTCCGGACTAGCTCAGCTGGACCGCCTCGGCGGGCCAGCCGAGCGCGGCGCCCAGTCGTCGGAGCGAGGACTCGAGCCCGTGCGCGGCGGCCAGCGACCCCAGGGCCTCCGGATCGGCCGGCGAGCGGGGGAGGGTGCCCTCCACCGGCGGCAGGTCGATGTCGCACGCCACCGCGACCACCACGGGGGCGGCGTCGAGGTACGCGGCGGCCGCATGCATCTTCTTCAGCACCGCCGCCGTCAGCGGCGGCTTCGGGACGACGGTCCGTGCCACGGCGGACCGGATGCCTGCCAGGTCGCCGAACTCGCTGATCAGCGCCGCGGCGGTCTTCGCGCCCACCCCCGCCACGCCGGGCAGGCCGTCACTCGGGTCGCCGCGGAGGACGGCGAAGTCGGCGTACGCCCGCCCGGGGATGCCGTACTTCGCCGTGACGGCGGCCTCGTCCACCAGCTCGATGTCGCCGATGCCCCGCGCGGTGTAGAGGATCCTGATGCCGCGGGCGTCGTCGACCAGCTGGAAGAGGTCGCGGTCGCCGGTGACGACGTCGACCGGACCACGGGCGCGGGTGGCCAGGGTCCCGATGATGTCGTCGGCCTCGTAGCCGGGGGCGCCGACGCGGTCGATCCCCGCGGCCGCCAGCACCTCGATGAGGATCGGCACCTGCGGGCTCAGCTCGTCGGGGACGATCTCCTCCGACCCGTCGGGCGCCAGCCGGTGCGCCTTGTAGGAGGGCAGCGCCTGCACGCGAAAGTCGGGCCGCCAGTCGTCGTCCCAGCAGGCGACGAGCCGGTCCGGCCGGTGGGTCGTGAGCAGGCGGGCGGTCATGTCCAGGAACCCGCGGACGGCGTTGATCGGCCGGCCGTCCGGGGTGGTGACGCTGGTGGGAACCCCGTAGAAGGCCCGGAAGTAGAGACTGGCCGCGTCCAGCAGCATCGTGGTCACGCTCGCGGACGGTAGCGGTCGGGAAACGATTGGGGAGAACGGCGGTCCCCGTGACTAGGCTGCGCCAGTGGTAACCGCGACACCTTCGGCCGCAACGGGCGCACTGGTGGGCATCGACCGGGTGCACGCCGCCCGCGAGCTCGCCGCCGAGGCCGGCGTCGACCTGCTCGTGCTGACGCCCGGCTCCGACCTGCGCTACCTGTCCGGCTACAACGCGCACGCCATGGAGCGGCTGACCGCCCTGGCCGTGCCGCGCGACGGCG
>DATHAK010000140.1:0-6675 GCA_035296685.1 Blastococcus sp. | reverse complement strand
CCATCACCACCAACCGGCCGGCGGCGGACCTGCCCTACGTCCTGGCGTCCAGCGTCGGAAGCATCATCAACCCCGCCGCGCTGAACAGCGGCACGCTCGACACGCAGCCGGCCGGCTCGGGCCCGTACGAGGTCGTCGACGTCGCCCTTGGTGACCGGGTGGTCTACAAGCGCGCGGAGAACTACTGGGACGAGGACGCCCAGAAGGTCGCCGGCCTCGAGATCATCGGGATCACCGATGACAACGCCCGGCTCAGCGCACTCCGCTCCGGCCAGATCGATGCCGCGTTGAGCAAGATCGGCCAGTACGACCAGGCCTCGAATCTCGGAGCCGGTTTGGCGTTCCACTCGTTCGACCCGGCCAGCACGTACAGCCTGTACCTCAACACCGGCCGAGGTCCGCTGGCCGACGAAGAGGTGCGGCAGGCGTTGAACTGGGCGGTTGACCGGGATGGGCTCACCGAGACGATCCTGAACGGGCAGTGCGCGCCGTCGAACCAGACGATCGCGGCGGGCCTGCCCGGCCACGTCGAGGACCTCGAGGACACCTACGGATATGACCCGGAGAAGGCCAAGGAAATGCTGGCCGACGCCGGTTACGCCGACGGTCTGTCGCTCACCCTGCTCGTCGGCGCGGGCCTGCAGCCGCAGGTCTCCATCGCTCCGGTGATCCAGGATCAGCTCAACGAGATCGGGGTGGACGTCGAGGTCGTTCCCGGTGACCCGACGCAGATCACCGGCATGTGGGCGCAGGGCGGCTACGACATGCACATCCAGACCCGTGTCGCGTCGCCGCTGCCGGCGATCACGATCAGGGACAACTTCCTGACCACCCGGTTCCCGGGGCCGAAGCCGGAGGGGCTGGAGGCACTGGTCACGCAGTCGCTGGACCCGACGCTGACTGACGACGCGCGGACCGGCGTGCTCGAGGAGGCCAACACGCTGATCACCGAGCAGGCGCTGGACGTCTTCCTCTGCCAGCTGCCCACGCAGTTCGCCTACTCCGACAAGGTCGTCGGCATCGAGGACATGGGCTGGGCTGACCTGCAGGGCATCTTCGACGCCCGCTACCTCGGGGTGACCAAGGACTGATCGCACCACGCGCGACAGGGCGGGAGCACCGGGGAGCCGGTCCTCCCGCCCTGTCGTCCGTCCGGGGCGGTCGGTTGTCCCTGGACGACCGTCAGCCCGCGCGGCGCTCGCGTCGGCGCCGCAGGAGAACGGGGACGACGAGCAGCGCGGTGACCAGGACGGCGCAACCCACGGCGCTCATCGCGAAGATGACGGTGTAGCCGTGTTCGACGGGCAGCGTGCTGCCGGTGAGGGTGGACCAGGCGAGAACGGCGCCGGTGATGGCGCTGCCGATGGACCCCCCGACGGTGCGCAGCACCGCGTTGAACGCCACCGCGCTGCCGGTCTCCTCCGCCGGTACCACCGACAGGATCATCAGCGGCATCACCACGAAGCTGACGCCGATGCCGAGCCCCTGCAGGGAGATGCCGACGACCACCTGCCACAGCTGGTCGTGGAAGAAGGCGAGGAAGGCGAAGTCGAGGCCGACGAGCGCAGGGCCGAAGGCCAGCAGCCGGGACGCCGGGACGCGGCGGAGCAGGACGCGGACGATCCGGTGGGACACCTGGCTCCCGACGGTGTTGGGCAGCATCATCAGGCCGGCGAATGCCAGCGACAGGCCGAATCCGTACCCGGCAGCGACCGGGGTCTGCACGAGCTGGGTGACTGCCGACGAGCCCGCGAAGAGCATGGCTCCCTGGACGAGCGCGACGGTGCTCGCCAGGGCGACCGGGGAGCGGCGCAGCGACCGGAGGCGGACGAGCGGGTGCTGGGTTGCCAGCTCGTGCCTCACCCACAGCGGGAAGAGAACCGCGGAGGCGGCGAACAGCCCGAGCACAGCCGGGGACGTCCAGCCCCAGGTCCCTCCTTCGCTGATCGCCAGCAGGAGGCTCGCCAGAGCGCCCGCCAACGAGGCGGCGCCGAGGACGTCGAGCCGGCCGGCCGGTGGAGCCTCTGCGGGGTCCTGCCGGGGTGTGGCCGCGGCAATCGCGATGAGGGCGAGGATCGTGAACACGGCCGCGAAGGCGAACGCCATGCGGAATGTCGAGAAGTGCACGATGAACCCGGTCAGCGGGAAGCTCAGCCCGGCCCCGGTCACGGTGGTCACCGACAGTGCCGCGATGGCCGATCTCGCGCGTCGAGGTGGGAGGTTCACGCGGGCGATGGCGGTCGCCATGGGGATGATCCCGTAGGTGATGCCCATGAACGCCCGACCGGCCACCAGCTGGGTGAAGCTCGTCGCGGTGGCCGAGAGGAGCGTCCCGAGCAGGACCAGGCCGAGGGCGCACAGCAGCGCCGTCCGCCGGTACGGCCGGTCGCTCAGGGCGCCGAGCAGTGGCGTCGCGACGGCGCCGACCAGCAGTGCGGCGGTGAGCACCCACTGCGCCGCGCCTCGCGACACGTCGAACTCCCGCGAGAGTGTGGGGATCAGCAGCACGCCGAGGGAGCCGGACACCGAAGCGCACAGGCTGCAGAAGACGAGCGCGGCGACCAGACCTCTGCCGGCCGGAGCGGGACCGGCAGTGCCGGTGCGCGCCGCCGGGGCCGGGACGACCACGCCCGCGGCCGGAGTCCTGGCCTCCGCCGGCGAGTGGGCGACCGGCTCGCGGATGCTCATCCCTCGAGCAGCCGGCGCAGCAGCTGCACGGCCTCGTCGAGCACCGCCTGCTCCCGGTCGTCGAGCGCCTCGGCGATCTGCTCCGCCAGCCACGTGCGCCGGGCACTCCGCTCGCGCTCGAGCAGTCGTCGGCCGTCCTCGGTGATCTCGAGCAGGATCTGGCGGCCGTCCTGGGGATCGGGCCGCCGGTCCACCGCGCCGGCAGCGACGAGCTCGGCGACGGTCTGGGCCATCGACTGCGGGCGGATGCGCTCCAGCGCCGCCAGCCGGCTCGTGGTGCAGGCACCTTCCCGATCCAGGTGGCCGAGGGCGATGAGCTGGTGGCCCGGGAAGGCACTGCGCGAACGCAGCCGCCGGGCGAGCTGGCCCGCGACCACGGCGAGGTCACCAGCCGTCGTCGAGAGCGTCACCGGCAGCGGAACGGCGGATGAGGGCATGTTTCGACCGTACCTTCTGTGCAGGTTGCCTGAACAGGTGACCTGAGGATCTGCTCGGCATGCGGACCTCGGCCCGAGCAGGTCTAGGGGTGCCCTGGCCGCAGCTCGACGAACAATGCCTCGGCGTCCGCGCACAGGGTGTCGCCGTCGAACAGCCGACCGGTGAGGAAGCGCTTGCGGCCCTCTTGGCGATCCACGCGCCCCTCCAACCGGAGCTCGCGGCCGATCGGGGTGATGCTGCGGTAGCTGACGGTGAGGTAGGCGGTGCGCGAGGTCCGGCGCCCTCCGGCGTTCGCCAACCGGCCGAGCAGGTCGTCGAACACGAGTGGGATCGCACCGCCGTGGGCGGCGCCGCTCCCACCGAGGTAGTAGTCGCCGAAGGAGACGCGCGCCGAGGTGGAGTACGGGTCCTCCTGGTCGACCGTGATGACCGGTATCAGTGCCTGGCCGCGGCCCGGGACGTCGGCTCGACGGCCGGCGTACCGGTCGCGCTCACCGACGGCGTACGCCGTGAACCGCGACGCCAGCTCGCCGAGGGTCCGGGCCGCCTCGCGCAGCAGGTCCTCCGGCGGTGCCGCGGCGGCCATGCCGTTCTGGAACCGGCGCAGCGCGACGACCGTCTCGAGGAAGGCCTCCGGAGCCGGGCGCGGGGAACGCCCCTCGAACTCCGCTGCCGCCCGTGCGGGGTGCCGTGGTCCCCGGGGGACCCGTGGTCGGCGTCGGTCATGCAGGGGCTCCTCGGGTGATCGGGTGGACGCGCGGTCTGTACGTGCTCATGCGCGGAGGACTGCCGGGCGGCGGTGAGACGTCGAGCGCAGAACCGCTTCAGTATCCTCAACCGGGATCCGCGGGCGGTCGGACGGCCGGAGCGGGCAACGATCAGGGAGTGCGGATGGCAAGCAGCGAGGACCGGGTCGTCGTCGTCACCGGGGGCGCGGGTGCACTGGGCCGCGCCGTGGTGGAGGAGTTCCGCGGCGCCGGCTGGCAGGTCGCGGCAGTCGACCTGGCCGGACCGGGGCTGGACGAGGTCGGAGCCGCGGACGGCGTGCACCCGATCGCCGCTCAGCTCGCCGAGCGCGCCGGCGTCCAGGCGGCGTTCGAGCAGGTCGACGCGATCGGCGCGGCGTCCGCCTTGGTGACCCTGGTCGGCGGCTTCCGGCCCAGCTCCTTGGCCGACCTCAGCGAGGACATCTGGGCGGACATGTGGCAGACCAACGTCGCCTCGATGGTGTGGGCCTGCCAGGCGGCGGCGGCCCGCATGGGGCGGACCGGGGGCGGTTCGATCGTCACGGTGGGCTCGAAGACGGCGGTGGGCGGGGCGGCCCCGGTCGCCCACGCCACCAGCAAGGCCGCCGTCCTCCGGATGACCGAGCTACTGGCCGAGGAGCTGCGGCCCCAGCGCATCCGGGTCAACTGCGTGCTGCCGTCGGTGATCGACACCCCGGCGAACCGGACGTGGATGTCGGAGGATCTCGCCTCCCGCGCGGTCGCCCCCGCAGCGATCGCGAAGGTGATCGCTTTCTTGACCAGCCCGGAGGCCGCCCTCATCAGTGGCGCACGGGTGCCGGTCTACGGCGACGCCTGAGCGTCACCCGGCTCGATCAACCGATCGCCGACCACGACCAGGCGCACCGCGGCGGCCTCCGGTGCGGACAACAGCTGGGCCAGCGGACGGTCCAGGACGACGACGTCCTCGAGACCGGGAGCGACCCGTCGCGGCGGGCCGCCCGGGTCGTCGGGCTCGGCGAGGTAGGCGGCAAGGGCACGCGAGGCCGGGATCCGTTCGGCGGCGCCGACGACGGCTCCCGACCGCGTCCGTCGCCCAGCTGCGGCGGCGATGACGGCCCAGGGGTCCACCGGCCCGTAGGGGGCGTCGCTGGAGAGCGCCACGGGCACATCCGCGCCGAGCAGGCTGGCGCACCGGTAGAGGTCCGGCCGGTCAGCCGGGGGGACGTCGGCCAGGTAGTCGTCGCCGCGGTCGGCGAGGAAGCCCGGCTGGGTCACGACGCGCAGGCCGGCCTCGGCCAGCTCGGGCACGAGCTCCGGCGGCACCAGCGCGGCGTGTTCCAGCCGGTCACCCGGCCGCGCGCCGGTGATCCGGAGCGCTGCAACCAGGAGCACCAGCGCTTCCCGGGTGACGCAGTGCACGGCGACGGCACGTCCCGTCGCGTGCACCGTGGCGATCCGGGCGACGAGCGTGTCGAGATCAGGGAGCGCCGAATCGCTCAGCACCAGCTTGTACGGACCCGTGGTCACCCTGTCGCCAAGCTCCTCGGACTCGAGCGGCGCACCCAGCAGGTGCACGCGCTGCGGTAGGGCGCGCGATCTGACCGCGGCCCGGAGGATGGCCAGCGCGCCGTCGTCGAGGTCGGGAGTCGCGTCGGTGACGGAGGTGATCCCCAGCCCGGCCAGTGCGTCCCCGACGCCGCCCAGGTCGGGCGGGGCTGGCGCCGGCAGCCGGCTGCGCAGCCAATCGTCGGCCCGCCACAGGCGGCCGGTGGGGGTGCCGTCGAGAGTTCGCTCGACGCCCGGATGGTCGGCGCCCGCAAGCCCGAGCAGCTCGGCCCCGAGGCTGTTGACCGTCCACATCGCTCCGCTGCGGTGCTGCAGCCGGACCGGCCGGGTGCCGTGCAGCCGATCCAGCGCCGGTGCATCGAGCAGCCCGGCCACGGACTCGGCGTAGCCGACGGCCCGGACCCAGCCGTCCGGGGACGGGGACGCGGCCGCCAGCGCGGCGGCGAGCTGCCCCGGATCGCCCACGTGCGGTGGCCCGCAGCGCACCGACCCCCGCGCGGCGGCCAGCGCCATCAGGTGCAGGTGGGAGTCGCACAGCCCGGGCAGCACGGCCCCGCCGGCCAGGTCGAGGACCTCCTCACCCGGCGCCGGGTGGAGCGAGCGGCCGACCTCCGTGACCCGTCCGTGTGCCAGGCGCACATCCGTCGCCGGCCGACTCGCGACCTCGCCGTTCCGGAGCAGGAGGCCGGTCACGGGACGGGGATCCCCAGGTTCCCGAGGACCGCGGCGGTGTCGGCCCCGGCCGGCGGAGCCACCCCGAGAACCCACCGCCGGCGGGGGGCGGCCACGGCGACCGGGCCGGCCGAGGTGTCGACGACCCAGCCGTCCGGCGTGGACCGCGCGGCCGGGGAAGGGGAGGCGGTCGGGGCGTCCAGGGTTCGGGCCACGACGTCGGCCATCGCGACGTCCCAGAGCACGCCCGATCCGTCGGCCGGCGCGGTCATCGCCAGCGCCGCCGCAGTGAGGCCGGCGAGGGGATCGCCGAGAGCGTCGCCGC
The DNA here is from genome assembly GCA_035296685.1 of Blastococcus sp. Classification (GTDB taxonomy): domain Bacteria; phylum Actinomycetota; class Actinomycetes; order Mycobacteriales; family Geodermatophilaceae; genus Blastococcus_B. Next base: position 258 of record DATHAK010000140.1, on the reverse strand, counting down.
AGAAGAGCGGGGCGCCGTCGATATCGCGGGCGACGAGACCGGCGGCAGCGGCCACGTCGTCGCCGAAGCCCACCCGGTCCGAGCTGCGGCCGGCGGCGGTGATCGAGACCCAGGTGCTGCCGCGGGCGACGGCGGCCGCCGCGTCCAGGCCGAACCCGGCCAGTGCCCGAGGTCGGGACGCCTCGATCACGATGTCGGCGGCAGCGACCAACGCGAGAAGGGCGCGCCGGCCCGCGGGCTCGGCGGGGTCGAGAACGA
>DATHAK010000139.1:0-35240 GCA_035296685.1 Blastococcus sp. | reverse complement strand
CTAGCTGGTGCGATTGCGCCCTGAAGTACGTCTCCGGGGTGGTCGAGACGTCGATCCGCGCGCAATCAGCCGAAGAGGGCGCGTGCGATTCGGACGATCACCTCGTCCGGCCGGTACATGTCCGCCGCGGTGACGAAGACGATGCGCCAGCCGGCCGCCTGCAATCCGTTCAGCCGTTGGCGGTCTCGCGCGAACTGGCCGGACTCGGCATGCCACAGTCCGTCGTACTCGACGGCGACCTTGTGTTCCGGCCACCCGAAGTCCACCCGCGCCACGAACCGGCCGTCGTACTCCACGACGTATTGAGCCACCGGCGGCGGCAGCGAGCTTCGCCCCACCATCAGTCGCAGCCGGGTTTCCTGCGGGGACTGGGCGAGTCCGTCGGCGAGCTCCGCGACGGTCCGAGCTCGTGCCGACCCCGGCCCGCGGGCCGCCGCCGCCCGTGCGCGGACCGTGCCCAGGTCCACGACGCGGAGCGCGATCAGCTGATCAACCGCCGCCACAGCGGGGTCCAGCGCGAGCGCCGAGGCGAGCCGGAGCGCCGTCGCCACCGGCGTGCTCACACGGACACCATCAAGTCGCCGCACGTCCATGTCGGGCAGCACCGCTCGGCGGCTGCGGATGCCGTTGACCCGCACCATGTGGCTTCTGGGCGGAAGGGTGACCTCGACGTCGTCGTCCGCCCCTGCGAGGTCGAGGCCCCACAGGACGGCTGCGCTGGGACCGGTGACGACGGCAGCGGGGAGCAGGACGGTCGCCGCCCGGGCGCGGAGAGCATGGGTGACCGGGACGTCGCGGTGGACGTAGACGTCCTGGAAGAGGTGCCGCCAAGTCGGTCCGCTGAGCTGCCGGCGTGTCAGCGCCCCGGCGCGGACCGCGTGGGAGCCGCGGAACACCTCGGTCCGCAGGTCGGACGGGACGCGGGCGCGATACGGCACGGGCCGACGGTGCCGAACGGCGGTGCGTTCCCGCTGGGCTCATCCACAGGCGCCGGCGATTGCGCGATGGTGCACGTCTCACGGGGTGCTGAGAGGTGCTTTCGGGCGCAATCTCCCGGAGGAGCCTCCTACAGCCAGTTGTTGCGCTTGAAGCCGCGGTACAGGATTCCGCAGATCACGGCGATCACCAGCAGCACGAGCGGGTAGCCGAAGCGCCAGTCGAGCTCGGGCATGTAGCGGAAATTCATCCCGTAGATCCCGGCGATCGCGGTCGGGACGGCGATGATGCCGGCCCACGCCGAGATCTTGCGGGTGTCCTCGTTGTCGGCCAGCGACGTACGGGCCAGTGACGCCTGCAGGATCGAGGTGAGCAGCTCGTCGAGCGAGCTCACCTGGTCCCGCACCCGGATCGCGTGGTCGAGCACGTCGCCGAAGTACGACCGCATCGCCTCCGGGACGACGTCCATCTGCCGGTCGGCCAGCTTCTGCAGCGGCACCTCCAGCGGTGAGACGGCCCGGCGCAGCTGCAGCAGCTCCCGCTTGAGCTGGTAGAGGCGGGGGATGTCGTCGGTGCGCTCGGAGCTGAACACCGACGCCTCCAGTTCGTCGACGTCCTCCTCGACGGCGCCGGCCACCTCGACGAACGTGTCGACGACGAGGTCCGCGATGGCATAGAGCACCGCGGCGGGTCCCTGGCAGAGCAGATCGGGCTGGTCCTCGAGCCGGTGCCGCAGCTCGTTGAGCTCGCCGTGCTCCCCGTGCCGCACCGTGATCACGTAGTGCCCGCCCAGGAAGACCATGACCTCGCCGGTGCCGACCACCTCGCTGTTCGGGGTCAGCTCCTCGTGCTCCACGTACGTCGTCGTCTTCAGGACCATGAACAGCGCGTCGTCGTAGCGGTCGAGTTTGGGCCGCTGGTGGGCGTAGACGGCGTCCTCGACGGCGAGCGGGTGCAGGTCGTACTGCTGCGCGATCGCACCCAGCTCCGCCTCGGTGGGCGCGAACAGGCCCAGCCACACGAACCCACCGGCCTCGGTCGCGACCCGCAGCGCGTCCTCCGGTGCGACGGGCCCCTGCCGCCGGCCGTCGACGTAGACGGCGCAGTCGACGACGGCGTCGACATCGGGCCGCCGCGACGCGGTCCGCTGCTGACGTCCGGCGGGACGGGGCCGGCTCGTCGGGGAGCGACCGCCGGGGGCGTCGTCCGGGAGCGCCAGAGGCCCCCTGGGGGCAGGTGGCATCTCGCTGCTCATGCGCAGCAGCGTAGGTCTGCGGCCTGGGGGGCGATCGACGCTCACCCCCACGGGTGAGTTCGCCTGGCCGCGTCTACAGGGAACCGCCGCAGGGGCCGAGCTGATATCCATGGCCACAAGCGTCCTGGACGCCCGCGAGACCTTCGCGCCGACGCACGTTCTCGTGCCGTCGCGCGAGGCCGCCGCGACGCCGGTGACCGCTCCGCGCCGCATGCCGGTGGCGATCCTCGCTGCGGGCGTGGTCGGCATCCTCGAGGCCGTGGGCCTGCTGGCCGTGGGCCTCTCCGGGCTCGACTCGGCACTGTCGTCCGTGCGCCCCGCGGGCTGGCTCGTCGCCGCCGGGCTGGTCTTCCTCGCCGGCTGGATCGTGCTGTGCGCCGGCAGCGCTGCCGCCGTGATCGACGGCGCCGGCCGCCGGCTGCTGACCGGTGTCGCCTACGGCGAGATCGGGCTGGTCGTGGTGGCCATGGTCGTCGCCACGGTGCTGCCCTTCCCCCTCCCGACCACCCTCCCCGTGCCGGCCCTCGGCCTGCTGGGGCTGGCCGTGCCGGTCGGCAAGCTGCTGCTCGCCGGCTGCCCGTCGGCCCGTCTCTGGATCGCCGCGGGGCCGCGCACCCGCGTCCGCCGCGCCGACCCGGTGCAGACGCACCGCATGCTGGCCACCGTGACCCTCGGGATCATCGGGATCACCCTCGGCGCCGTCGCGGTGCTGGCGCCGGTCGAGGGCGCCGGCGCGAACGAGCCCGCGTCGGTCGTGTACTCCCAGCACTGAGCTACTCCCAGCACCGAGCCGGGTGGACGCCGCTCACTAGTCTCGTGACGTGAGTGATCGGCACATCCTGACCGCAGTCGCCTGGCCCTACGCGAACGGTCCGCGGCACATCGGCCACGTCTCCGGGTTCGGCGTCCCTTCCGACGTCTTCAGCCGCTACCACCGCATGGCCGGCGACAAGGTCCTGATGGTCAGCGGCACCGACGAGCACGGCACCCCGATCACCGTCGCCGCCGACGCCGAGGGCGTGACGCCGCGCGAGGTGGCCGACCGGAACAACCGCATCATCGTGGGCGACCTCCAGGCGCTCGGCCTGAGCTACGACCTGTTCACCCGGACGACGACGGTCAACCACGCGCAGGTCAGCCAGGAGATCTTCCTGGGCCTGCTCAAGAACGGGTACGTGTTCCCGCAGACGACGCTCGGTGCCATCAGCCCGTCGACCGGCCGCACCCTGCCCGACCGCTACATCGAGGGCACCTGCCCCATCTGCGGCTACGACGGCGCGCGCGGCGACCAGTGCGACAACTGCGGCAACCAGCTCGACCCGACCGACCTGATCAACCCGGTCAGCCGGATCAACGGCGAGACGCCGAAGTTCGTGGAGAGCGAGCACTACTTCCTCGACCTGCCGGCATTCACGAAGGCGCTCGGCGACTGGCTGGCCACCCGCAAGAGCTGGCGGCCCAACGTCCTCAACTTCAGCGTGAACCTGCTCGACGACCTCAAGCCGCGCAGCTACACCCGCGACATCGACTGGGGAGTGCCGGTCCCGCTCGACGGCTGGCGGGACCGGCCCGACAAGCGCATCTACGTGTGGTTCGACGCGGTCGTGGGCTACCTGTCGGCGTCCATCGAGTGGGCCCGCCGGTCCGGCGACCCCGAGGCCTGGCGCCAGTGGTGGCAGACCCCGGACTCCGACGCCTACTACTTCATGGGCAAGGACAACATCGTCTTCCACTCCGAGATCTGGCCCGCCCAGCTGCTCGGCTACAACGGCGAGGGCGACAAGGGCGGCACGAACGGGTCGCTCGGCCGGCTCAACCTGCCCACCGAGGTCGTCTCGAGCGAGTTCCTCACCATGGAGGGACGCAAGTTCTCGTCGTCCCGCCAGGTCGTCATCTACGTGCGCGACTTCCTGGCCCGGTACGACGCCGACGCCCTGCGCTACTTCATCGCCGTCGCGGGCCCCGAGAACCAGGACACCGACTTCACCTGGGCGGAGTTCCTGCGCCGGAACAACGACGAGCTCGTCGCCGGCTGGGGCAACCTGGTCAACCGGACTGTCTCGATGGCGGCCAAGAACGTCGGGGCCGTGCCGACGCCGGGCGAGCTGACCGACGCCGACCGCACCCTGCTGGCGACGACGAACGGTGCGTTCGTCCCGATCGGCGACCTGCTGGGCCGCAACCGGCAGAAGGCGGCCATCGGCGAGGCCATGCGGGTGGTCGCCGAGGCCAACAAGTACCTGTCCGACCAGGCGCCGTGGAAGCTGAAGGAGGACCCGGCCCGCCGCGACACCGTCCTGCACACCGCCCTGCAGGCCATCCAGGACTGCAACGCCCTGCTGACGCCGTTCCTCCCGCACTCGGCGCAGAAGGTGCACGAGCTGCTGGGCGGCACCGGCGTCTGGTCGGTGGCGCCCGAGATCCACGAGGTCACCGATCTCGACGACGGCTCGCCGTACCCCATCATCACCGGGCCCTACGACGAGGGGCAGGCGCGCTGGGGCTCCCCGCCGCTGCCGCCCCCGGGGACGCCGCTGGCCGCGCCGACGCCGATCTTCACCAAGCTCGACGAGAAGGTGGTCGAGGAGGAGCTGCGCCGGCTGGAAGAGGGCGAGTGAGTCGCAGCGCCGCGTCCCGCGCCAACCGGCGGGGCGAGCCACCGCCGTCCCCCGACCCCCTGCCGTCGCCCGTCCTGGACAGCCACACGCACCTCGACATCGTCCTGGGGGAGCGGCCGGCCGGCGACGAGCACGGCGAGTGGGCGTCCGACGAGGACGTCGACGCCGAGATCGCTGCGGCGGTCGCGGTCAACGTGCCCCGACTCGTGCAGGTCGGCGTCGACGTCGCGTCGTCCCGCTGGTCGGCCGCGCTGGCCGCCCGCCACCCGAACGTCCTCGCCGCCGTCGCCCTGCATCCGAACGAGGCGGGCGCCGGGAAGGCCACCGACGACGCCCTCGCCGAGATCGACCGGCTGGCCGCCCTGCCGCGGGTGCGTGCCGTGGGGGAGACGGGGCTCGACCGGTACCGCACCGGATCCGAGGGCTGGGCCGATCAGGAGGCGTCGTTCCGGGCGCACATCCGCATCGCCAAGGAGCGCGGGGTCACCCTGGTCATCCACGATCGGGACGCGCACGAGGAGATCCTGCGGGTGCTCGAGGACGAGGGCGCTCCCGAGCACACCGTCTTCCACTGCTTCTCCGGCGACGCCGGTTTCGCGCGCCGCTGCGTCGAGCGGGGCTACGTCCTGTCCTTCGCCGGCACGGTGACGTTCGGCAACGCGGGATACCTGCGCGAGGCCGCGGCACTGACGCCGGTGGGGCAGATGCTGGTCGAGACCGACGCGCCGTTCCTGACGCCCATGCCGCATCGCGGTCGCCCCAACGGATCCCGGCTCGTCCCGCTCACCGTGCGGGCCCTGGCCGAGGTCACCGGTACCGGCCTTCCCGAGTTCTGCGCCGGTCTGACCGCGACGGCGGAGCGCGTCTTCGGAAAGTGGGAGGACGCCCCCGCCACTCCGGCGCCGTAACGGGGGACACTCACACCGTGGGCCGCTTGATCGCCGTCGTTCTCTTCATCGCCGTGCTCGTGCCGGGGGTACTGCTGGCGCGCGCCTGGTGGCTGGCCGCCGGTCGTCGTCACGTCGCCGGCGGGTCGGTGGAGCTGGTCGAACCCACGCCGGAGGGCATCGCCACGCTGCAGCGGCAGGCGCTGCACGGCCGCAGGATCCGGCAGCTCGGCCTTCTGCTCGGGATCGCGGGTGTCCTCGGCAGCGTGGTGCTGCTCGCCGAGGCGTCGGTCTTCCTCTGGGTGCCGGTGCTCGCGCTCGGGATGCTCGCCGGCGTGCTCCTGGCCGAGGCCACCCGCCCGCGTCCGCGCTGGCGCTACAGCACCCCTCCGCGCCGGCCACGGCGCAGCGAGCAGATCTCCGGCTGGCTGGTCGCCACGATGCGGGTGGCCGTCGTCGCCCAGGTGGCCGCGACCGTCGGCCTGTGGCGCGACGGCGAGCTCTCGGACGCCGTCGCCTGGGCGGCCCTGGTCGCGCCCCTGACGGCATGGGTCCTCGCCGAGGTGGCCCTGCTGCGCGCCGTCCTCCGGCCCCTGCCCGCCGCGGGGGCCGACGTGCCGATCGACGAGGCCCTCCGGACCTGGACGGCACACCTGGTCACGGCGGCCGCCAGCGTCCTCGCGCTGCTGCCGCTGGGCACCCTGCTGCTCGTCGGGGGGATCGACCCGGAGCGGGTGACCGAGGGGTTCGACTTCCTGCCCGTCGTCCTGGTGGCCGCGGGGTTCTCCGCGCTGGCGGCCGGGATCGCGGTGGCCGGATTCCTGCTCACCTGGCTGCGGCCGGTGCGGTCGAACGCGCGCGCCCTCGCCGGCTGAACCGGCGGCCGGCCGGGCCCCGTGGTTGCCCGGATGGGCCCTTCTCACGCTGTTGCCTTCGTCACTCCCGTCTCAGGCGTCGACTCCCGCCTCAGCGGCCTCACCCGGCACGGCGGCCACATAGCGTATCGGCGTGCCCACGGAAAGCACCTGAGAGCCTCTGCTTCACTCGCTGTGCATCATTGCCACTCGCACCGTGTTCGTTATCGTGTCGTGACTGACAGCCGGGGTGGAGACCGACCCGGGCGGCATTCATCGGCCGGGGCCTCCGCTCCGAACCGGCTGCCGTCCAGATCGGGACCGTGACCGGTGAGCCGCCTCCCGGTGGCCCGCCCGTTCTCCTGCCCGGGTCCCGTGACTCCGTGGAAGTGTCGTGCACCGTTCCCTCCGGATCAGCCTGTTCGCCCTCGTCCTCCTCGGGCTCGTCGGCGGCACGCTGGCCTACTTCGCCGCCCAGAAGTCCGTGACGCTCACCGTCGACGGACAGGTCAGCCGTGTCGGCACCTACGCCGGGACGGTCGCCGAGGTGCTGGCGGAGGAGGGGCTGGAGCCCGCTGCCCACGACGTGGTCCTCCCGGCCCCTGGTCAGGCGCTGGCCGACGGTGACGCCGTCGTCGTCAACCGGGCGCGGCTCCTGGAGCTCACCGTGGACGGCGTCTCGCGACAGGTCTACGTGACCGCGCTGTCCGTTGACGAGGCACTGGCGCAGCTCGGCTACCGCGCCGACGACCTGGTGCTGTCCGCCAGCCGCAGCGAGCGCCTCCCGCTGGACGGCATGGAGCTGACGATCTCGACGCCGAAGGACATCGTGCTCATCGCCGACGGGCAGGAGCGCGTCGTCAGCACGACGGCGGCCACGGCGGGCGCGCTGCTCGAGGAGCAGGGCATCACGCTGGGCGAGACCGACCGCACGAGCCTCTACCTCGAGCAGGGGCTGCTCAACCGGATGCGGCTGCAGGTCTTCCGCGTCCAGGTCTCGGACGTGCAGGGGGCCGCACCCATCCCGTTCGAGCGGGTCGAGACCCCCGACGCCGCCATGTACGAGGGCGACGAGAAGGTCACCGTGCGCGGGGTCGCCGGCGAGCAGGTGTCGACCTTCCGCGTGACCGTCGTCGACGGCGTCGAGACTGGCCGCGAAACGCTCGACACCACCGTCACCCGCGAACCGGTCGCCGAGCAGGTCGCCGTGGGCACCAAGCCGCGGCCGGCCTTCGCACCGAGCGCCGACGGCCTCAACTGGACGGCGCTGGCCCGCTGCGAGTCGACGAACAACCCGCGCGCGGTCAACCCGGCCGGCTACTACGGCCTCTACCAGTTCTCGCTGAGCACCTGGCGTTCCGTCGGCGGCACGGGCAACCCGATCGACGCCTCGCCGGACGAGCAGACCTACCGCGCCCAGCTGCTGTACGCCAAGGCCGGCGCCGGGCAGTGGGGCTGCGGCAGCCACCTGTTCGACTGATGAAGGACCCCGCTGTCCCCCACCGTGGAAGGACCCCGTCCTCCCCACCCTTCGCAAGCTCAGGGCGGGACCCGGGACGGGGCCGCAGCGGGTCCCTGCAGCGGGGCCGTTCCTGACGGGCCTGCTCGGGCCGGCCGCGATCCGCGAGCTGGCCCAGCAGCTCGACCTGCGGCCGACCAAGACGCTCGGGCAGAACTTCCTGCACGACGCGAACACCATCCGGCGCATCGTCCGCACCGCCGGACTGCGCCCCGACGACGTCGTCCTCGAGGTCGGTCCCGGGCTGGGCTCGTTGACCCTCGGCCTCCTGCCGGCGGCTGCGCGGGTGGTCGCGGTGGAGATCGATCCCCGGCTGGCGCGGCGGCTGCCGGAGACGGTGGCCGACCGCCGTCCCGACCTGGCCGACCGGCTGACCGTCGTCGAGGCAGACGCGCTGCGCCTGCAGGAGCTGCCCGGCCCGCCCCCCACGGCGCTGGTGGCCAACCTGCCGTACAACGTCGCCGTCCCGGTGCTACTGAACCTGCTGGAGCTGCTGCCCACGCTGGACCGGGCGCTGGTCCTGGTGCAGGCCGAGGTGGCCGAGCGGCTGGCCGCGCCCCCGGGACATGCCGCCTACGGGGTGCCGTCGGTGAAGGCGGCCTGGTACGGCGAGGTGCGCCGGGCCGGATCGGTGGGCCGCCGGGTGTTCTGGCCCGAGCCCAACGTCGACTCAGGGCTGGTCGCCCTCGTCCGCCGTCCGCCGCCGCCGGGCGACCGCGTGGCCACCTTCGCCGTCGTCGACGCCGCCTTCGCCACCCGGCGGAAGGGACTGCGCGCCGCGCTCGCCCGCTGGGCGGGCAGCCCGGCGGCCGCCGAGGCCCGGCTCCGCGCGGCCGGCATCGACCCCGCCGCCCGCGGGGAGCAGCTGTCGGTGACCGACTTCGCCCGGCTGGCCGCGACCGAGCCGGTGGACCCGTGAGCGTCACCGCCCGGGCGCCGGCCAAGGTGAACGTGCACCTCGCCGTCGGTCCCCTGCGGCCCGACGGCTTCCACGAGCTGCGCACCGTCTACCTGGCGGTCTCCCTCTTCGACACGGTCACCGTGGCGCCGGGCGACGGCCTCGCGCTCACGCTGTCGGGCGAGGGCGCCGGCGCCGTCCCGACCGACCGGCGCAACCTGGTGTGGCGGGCGGCCGAGCTGCTCGCCGAGCAGGCGGGCGTGCCGGCCGACGCCACGATCGACGTCGCGAAGAGCATCCCGGCCGCCGCGGGGCTGGCCGGGGGCAGTGCCGACGCCGCGGCCGCACTGGTCGCCCTGGACGAGCTGTGGGGGACCGGCGCCGCCCGCAGCGACCTGACGAGCCTCGCGGCGCAGCTGGGCAGCGACGTGCCGTTCAGCCTGCACGGCGGGGTGGCGCTGGGTTCGGGCCGCGGCGAGCAGCTCTCGCCGGTGCTCACCGGCACGCAGACGCACTGGGTTCTCGGGATCTCCGGCGAGGGGCTGTCCACCCCGGCCGTCTACGCCGAGCTGGACCGGCTGCGCGCCGAGGGATGCGTGCCCGACGGGACGACGGCGCCCGCCGAGCCGGTCATCGCCGCGCTGCGGAGCGGGTCGACGAACGAACTGGCCGCCGCCCTCGTGAACGACCTGCAGGCGCCGGCGACCGCGCTGCGCCCCGAGCTCCGGCGGGCGCTGCGGGCGGCGACCGACGCCGGTGCGGCAGGCGCGCTGGTGAGCGGATCCGGTCCGACCGTCGCTGCGCTGGCCGCCGACGAGCAGGCGGCGGTGCGGCTGGCCGCAGCACTCGCCGGGGCGGGGGTCTTCCGCACCGTGCGCGCCGTCCACGGCCCCGTCCCCGGCGCCCGACCGGTGGCCTGAGGGGCCTCAGCCCGCGGTCGGGGGGAGGACGTCCTCGACCAGGTCCGGCCGCTGCTCCAGGTGGGCCAGCCCGTTGTAGGCCAGGTTGACGAGGTGGGCGGCGACCTCGTGCTTGTCGAGCGCCCGGTTGTCCAGCCACCACTGGCCGACCAGCGCCACCATGCCCACCAGTGCCTGGCTGTAGAGCTCGGCCAGCCGCGGGTCGAACCCGCGGGCGGCGAACTGCTCACCGAGGATGTGCTCGACCTTGCGGGCGACCTCGCCGATCAGCGAGGAGAACGAGCCGATCCCGCTGGTCACCGGCGCGTCGCGGGTGAGCACCCGGAAGCCGGACGTGTCGTCGTCGATGTACTCGAGCAGCACCAGCGCGGCGCGCTCGAGGAGCTGCCGGGGGCGGCCCGGCTCGGACAGCACGGAGGTGAACCGGTCGAGCAGGAACTGCATCTCGCGGTCGACGACGACCGCGTACAGCCCCTCCTTGCCGCCGAAGTGCTCGTAGACCACGGGCTTGCTCACGTCGGCACGGGCGGCGATCTCCTCGATCGACGTCGCCTCGTAACCCTTCTGCGCGAACAGCTCCCGGCCGATGGTCAGCAGCTGCGAGCGCCGCTGGGCGCCGGTCATCCGCACGCGGGGCCGGGGCGGGCCGCTGGTCATCGCGCCCAGGCCCCCTTGGGGACGGCTCCGCCCGGCCGGCCTGCGGGATGCAGGTCGTCCGGGCGGGGGAGGCGCCGGTGTCGCGGAGTCGCTCAGGACGACGCCGTAGCGGGCACGCTCCGCTTGGCCGCGAGCCGGACGGGGTCGGGCCACTTGACGTCGCGGGCCCAGCCCAGCTTCTCGAAGATCCAGATGATCCGTGCGCTGATGTCGACCTGGCCGCGCAGCACGCCGTGCCGGGCGCAGGTGGGGTCGGCGTGGTGCAGGTTGTGCCACGACTCGCCGCCGCTGAGGATCGCCAGCGGCCAGAAGTTGGTCGCCCGGTCGCGGGAGACGAACGGGCGGTTGCCGACGACGTGGCAGACCGAGTTGATCGACCAGGTGACGTGGTGCAGCAGCGCGACCCGCACCAGGCCCGCCCAGAAGAACGCCGACCACGCGCCGGCCCAGCTGCCGGTGACCAGGCCACCGACGACGGCGGGCGCCGCGAGGCTCAGGAACGCCCACACCACGAACAGCCGGCTCGTGGCGCGCAGGCCGCCGTCCTTGAGCAGGTCGGGGGCGTAACGCTCCTGGTTGGTCTTCCGCCGGTCGAACAGCCAGCCCAGGTGCGCGTGGAACATGCCCTTGAGCAGCGAGCGCAGGTCGGTGCCGTAGCGCCACGGCGAATGCGGGTCGCCGGCCCGGTCGGAGAAGGCGTGGTGGCGGCGGTGGTCGGCGACCCACTGGATGACCGGGCCCTGGATCGCCATCGACCCGGCGGCGGCCAGCGCGAGCCGCAGCGGCCTCTTGGCCTTGAACGAGCCGTGGGTGAAGTGCCGGTGGTAGCCGACGGTCACGCCCAGCAGGGTGAGGTAGTAGAAGACGACGGCGAGACCCACGTCCAGCCAGGACAGGCCCCAGCCCCAGACGGCGGGCACGACGGCTGCCAGCGCGAGGAACGGCACCGCCACGATCACGTACAGCGTGACGATCTCGAGCGTGCTCTTGTGCCTGCCGATGGCGTTGGCGGGCAGCCCGGCATGCGGTTCGGCGAGGCGGGGAGGAGCCGTGGGCCGGGTGAGGGCGGGAGCGGACAACTGTTCTCCTGGAGCTGTGGCGGGCTGCCTCGCGCGCGGTCCGGGACCGTCCTGCATCGGGGCTACGTCCCCGTAACCTACGGCAGCGTAGGCAGCGCGGCGACCTGAGGCCGCCCTCGCTCCGGGACGCCCCGACGGTCCCATGGGTGCCCGGCGCCGCCTGCGGCCCTAGGCTCGCCGACGGACGCCCTTCGCGGGGCGCCTCCGTGGTGCCGTCCGGCACCCGGGGTGGGGGATGGGGTAATCGGCAGCCCGCCGGCCTTTGGAGCCGTGCAGTCTCGGTTCGAGTCCGAGTCCCCCAGCTGTACCGACCTGTCGCCGTCCGAGGAGTTCCGTGACCCCGCAGGAGACATCCGAACCGGCCGTCGCGGCGGTCGTCGTCCTCGCCGCCGGGCAGGGCACCCGCATGCGTTCGTCGACCCCGAAGGTCCTGCACGAGCTGGGCGGGCGCAGCCTGCTCGGCCACGTCCTCGCCGCGACGGCGCCGCTGCGGGCAGGGACGACCGTCGTGGTCGTGGGTGCGGGCCGGGAGGCCGTCGAGGAGCACCTCGCGGCGATCGCGCCGGACGCGGTGCCCGTGCTCCAGGCGGAGCAGCGGGGATCCGGGCACGCGGCGGCGGTGGCCCTGGACGCGGTGCCCGACGTCGAGGGTCCGGTGCTGCTGGTCAACGGCGACGCACCCCTGCTGCGCGCGGAGACGATCGACCGGCTCGTGGCCGAGCACGAGCGGGCCGGGAGCGTCCTCACCGTCCTGACCGCGGCGGTCGAGGACCCGGCCGGACTGGGGCGCATCGTCCGGGACGACTCCGGCGCCGTGCGCGCGATCGTCGAGGAACGCGACGCGACCGACGCCCAGCGGGCCATCCGGGAGATCAACGCCGGTGTCTACGTCGGCGACGCCGCGGCCCTGCGGCGCAGCCTCGCGCGCCTCGGGTCGGACAACGACCAGGGGGAGCAGTACGTCACCGACGTCCTCGCGCTGCTGGTCGCCGACGGTGCACCGGTCGGCGGCGTCCTCGCCGACGACCCCGACGACGTCCTGGGCTGCAACGACCGGCGCGAGCTCGCCGCCCGCCGGCGCACGATCAACGACCGCGTCCTCGACGCGCTCATGGTCTCCGGTGTGACCGTCGTCGACCCGGCGACCACCTGGGTCGACGTCACCGCGTCGGTCGCGCCCGACGCCGTGCTCGAGCCGGGGACCCAGCTCCGCGGGACGACGACGGTCGCGGCCGGCGCCGTCGTCGGGCCCGACACCACGCTGGTGGACTGCCAGGTGGACGAGGGCGCGTCGGTGGTCCGGTCGCACTGCCTCGGCGCGGCGATCGGTCCCGCGGCCACGGTCGGCCCGTTCAGCTACCTGCGGCCGGGCACCCGGCTGGCCCGGGGGGCCAAGGTGGGGGCGTTCGTCGAGACCAAGAACGTCGAGGTCGGCGAGGGCTCGAAGGTGCCGCACCTGTCCTACGTCGGCGACGCGACCATCGGCCAAGGGGCCAACGTCGGGGCCGCGACGGTGTTCGTCAACTACGACGGGGTCGCCAAGCACCACACGACGGTCGGCGACCACGTGCGCATCGGGTCGGACACCATGCTCGTGGCACCGGTCACCGTGGGGGACGGCGCCTACACCGCGGCGGGGTCGGTGATCACCTCCGACGTCCCGCCGGGGGCCATGGCCGTCGCGCGGGCGCCTCAGCGGAATGTGGCAGGCTGGGTCCGCCGCCGCCGCTCAGGGACGGCCGCGGCCGCGGCCGCGGAAGCGGCCGAGGGCCGGGCGGAGGCACTCAGGGCGGACACCGAGCAGCAGGGGACGACGAGCCGATGAGCGCGATCCGGCAGGCGAACAGCAAGAGCCTCATGCTCTTCTCGGGGCGGGCGTACCCCGAGCTGGCGACGGAGATCGCCGGGCACCTCGGCACGACCCCGACGCCCACCGCCTCGTACGAGTTCGCCAACGGTGAGCTGTTCGTGCGGTTCGAGGAGTCGGTACGCGGCTGCGACGCGTTCGTCGTCCAGAGCCACACGGCGCCGATCAACACCTGGCTCATGGAGCAGCTGATCATGGTCGACGCGCTCAAGCGCGCGTCGGCCAAGCGGATCACCGTCGTCGCCCCGTTCTTCCCCTACGCCCGCCAGGACAAGAAGCACCGCGGCCGCGAGCCCATCTCCGCCCGCCTGGTCGCCGACATGTTCAAGACCGCCGGCGCCGACCGGCTGATGACCGTCGACCTGCACACCGCGCAGATCCAGGGCTTCTTCGACGGCCCGGTCGACCACCTCTTCGCGCTCGACCTGCTCGTCGACCACGTGTGCGACCGCTGGGGCGACCGGGACATCACGGTGGTGTCACCGGACTCCGGCCGGGTCCGCGTGGCCGAGCGATGGACCGACAAGCTCGGCGGGACCCCGCTGGCGTTCATCCACAAGACCCGCGACCCCCGGCGGCCCAACGAGGTGAAGGCCAACCGCGTCGTCGGCGAGGTGGAGGGCCGGGTCTGCATCCTGGTCGACGACATGATCGACACCGGCGGCACGATCGTGAAGGCCGCGGAGACCCTGTTCGAGGCCGGCGCCGCCGACGTCATCGTGACCGCCACGCACGGCGTGCTCTCGGGTCCGGCCGTCGATCGCCTGAAGAACAGCCGGGTGAGCGAGGTCATCGTGACCAACACGCTGCCCATCGAGCCCGAGCGGCAGTTCGACAAGCTCACGGTGCTCTCGATCGCGCCGCTGCTCGCCCGCGCGATCAAGGAGGTCTTCGAGGACGGCTCGGTGACGAGCCTCTTCGACGGGAATTCCTGACGCGATCGTCCGGATCGCACCGCGGCCAGGTGCCGTCCCGATCGGCGCTGAGCCGTTGCCCATGTTCCGATCGGGAACCCTTCGGGCCCCGCGATCGGCCCACCGCTGCGCGTCTCCCGCAACTCGTCGCGTATCCTCTTGTGAGTTGCCCGGCGAGGGAGACGGTCGTCCGTTCTCCGTGATCGACGTGCACGCTCCAGGTGGGCAGCGTCCCCGGGTGTGTGTCTCGCTCGTACACCGGCACGCAGACCGATCCACCTGTTGAGGAGTACATCACCGTGGCTGACTTCCGTCTCGAAGCCGAGACCCGCACCGAGTTCGGCAAGGGCAGCGCCCGTCGCACCCGCCGTGCCGGCCGCGTCCCCGCCGTCCTGTACGGGCACGGTCAGGACGTCGTCCACCTGTCGCTGCCCGCCCGCGAGTTCGCGGCCGCCCTGCGCAACGGTGGCGCCAACGCCCTGCTGACCGTCGTCCTCGACGGCAAGGAGCAGCTCGCGCTGACCAAGGCCGTGCAGCGCGACCCGCTCAAGCGCACCCACGAGCACGTCGACCTGGTCATCGTCCGTCGCGGCGAGAAGGTCACCGTCGACGTCCCCGTGCACGTCATCGGCGACACCGCCCCCGACACGCTGGTCAGCATCGAGCTCAACACCATCTCGCTGACCGCCGCCGCCACCAACATCCCCGAGTCGATCGAGGTCGACGTCACCGGTCGCGGCGCCGGCGAGGGCTTCACCGCCCGCGAGCTGACCCTGCCGAGCGGCGCCACCCTCGTCACCGCCGAGGACGCGCTGGTCGTGAACCTGATGCCGGCGCCGACCGCCGAGGCGCTGGAGGCCGAGCTCGCCGAGGCGGAGGCCGAGGCCGGCATCGAGCGCGAGGAGCACGTCGAGCCCGCCGAGGGCGCCGGCGAGGGCGACGTCGTGCCCGAGCCCCAGGCCCAGGGCAGCGGCGAGTCCATGGACTCGGCCGAGAAGTCCTCCGACAACGGCTGACGCACAGGAAACAGGAAAAGGGCCTCCACTGACCGACAGCTCGACCCTCGGGGGCGCCGGCACCGCCGGCGCCCCCGTGGCGTCCGCCCCCTCGGAGGGGCCCTTCCTCGTCATCGGGCTCGGCAACCCCGGACCGGGCTACGCGGGCAACCGGCACAACGTCGGCGCGATGGTCCTCGACGAGCTCGCCGCGCGGGCCGGGATCAAGCTCTCGCCCGGCAAGGGCGCCCGGTCCCGCGCCGTGTCGGGGGAGGGGCGGCTGGCCGGACGCCGGGTGGTGCTGGCCCGTCCGCTGACCTACATGAACGAGTCCGGCGGCCCCGTGCGCGGGTTGCTGGACTACCACCACCTGCCGGTCGAGGACCTCGTCGTCGTGCACGACGAGCTGGACCTCCCGTTCTCCGTCGTCCGCCTCAAGCGCGGCGGTGGCGAGGGGGGCCACAACGGCCTGCGGTCGATCACCCGCTCCACCGGCACCAAGGACTACCTGCGGGTGCGCGTCGGCATCGGCCGGCCGCCCGGCCGTCAGGATCCCGCCGACTTCGTGCTCAAGGACTTCTCCTCGACCGAGCGCAAGGAGCTCGAGCTCCTCATCGCCGAGGCCGCCGACGCCGCCGAGGCGCTGCTCGCGCGGGGGCTCGAGGCCGCCCAGAACGAGGTCCATCCCCGCGCCTGAGTGATCACGCGCTGCAGCCGCCCGAGCCGTCCGCCTCCGAAAGGGTGAACCGGTCAGGACCTTGGTTGACACGTTCGTGACGCGCTGTGATGGTTGACCGAGGTATTGAGCGGTACTTCCGGGGTAAATGGCCTGTTCCGTTCGTGGCTGGGCGGCCCCGGATGCGACGTCAATCACAGTGTGTGACACGGGGGGCGCAGTGCCAGTCGAGGGCAGCGGGATGACGAGCCGGCTCCAGCAGGTGCCGGAGCCGCAGGTCGTGCTCGAGGACCTGTCGCGCATCGCTGCCGGCCGGCCCTCCCGGCCCGCACGGACCTGGATGCGCGGGTACTCCCGCGTCCTGGTGGTTCTCGAGGCCGTCGCGGCCGCCGTGGCCGGAGGCAGCGTCCTGTTCAGCCGTCCCGGCGGTGTCGACGTCTGGACCTCGCTCTTCTGGGGTGCTGCGGGGCTCGTGGTCATGTGGCCGGCCCTGCTCCTGGCCGTGGGAGCGCACGACGAGCGCGTGTTCGGCACCGGGAGCGACGAGTACCGGCTCGTCGGACGCGCGGGTCTCCTGGCGCTCGCGCTGGCCGGCTTCGTGTCCTACGCGGCGGGGCTGGACCTCAGCCGGGCCCTCGTCGTGGTCGCCGTGCCGGCGCTCACGCTGGCCACCCTCGTGCTCCGGTACGGCGCGCGGATGCACCTGCACCGCCAGCGGGTCCGCGGCCGGACCGCGAAGCGGGTCGTGGTCGTGGGCCGCGGTGGAGCGGTCCTGGAGCTGGTCAACCGTCTCCGTCGGGAGAAGTACGCCGGTCTCGACGTCGTGGCCGCCTGCGTGACCGTGGCCGACCAGGCCCGGGTCGCGGACCGGGCCGGCATCCCGGTGAGCGGGCTGGACGACGTCATGGAGACCGCCGTGCGCGTCGGTGCCGACGCCATCGCCGTCACGTCGGCCAGCGAGACCGCTGCCCAGTACCTCCGGGAGCTGTCCTGGAAGCTCGAGGGCACCGACATCGAGCTGCTGGTGGCACCCGGCCTCATCGAGGTGGCCGGTCCGCGGCTGCACATCCGCCCGTTCGAGGGGCTGCCGCTGCTCTCGGTCGAGCAGCCTCGCTTCGAGGGCTGGCGGCGCCTGGTCAAGGGTTCGGTCGACCGGGGTCTGGCGGCGGCAGCCGTCGTCCTGCTGGCGCCCCTCCTGCTCGCCATCGGTCTCGCCGTCCGCTTCGGCAGCGAGGGTCCCGTGCTCTACCGGCAGGAACGCGTCGGCGTCAACGGCCGGACCTTCACCATGCTCAAGTTCCGCAGCATGGTCATGGACGCCGACCGCCGGCTCGAGGAGGTCCGGGCGGACAACATCTCCGACGGCCTGCTGTTCAAGATGCGCGACGACCCGCGGGTCACCTCCGTGGGGCGGTGGCTCCGGCGGTTGTCGCTGGACGAGCTGCCCCAGCTGTTCAACGTCCTCGGCGGCAGCATGTCGCTGGTCGGCCCGCGGCCCCCGCTGCCCGGCGAGGTCGCCCGGTACGACACGCAGGTCCGGCGCCGCCTCCTGGTGAAGCCCGGGCTCACCGGGCTGTGGCAGATCTCGGGCCGCAGCGACCTGCCGTGGGAGGAAGCGGTCCGCCTGGATCTGCGGTACGTCGAGAACTGGTCGCTCGCGCTCGACGCGCTGATCATGTGGAAGACCTTCCGCGCGGTGCTGAGCTTCTCGGGCGCCTACTGACGCTCTGCCTGCCGGCATCGCGGGCGCGGGAGCACCGCCGCCGGGAGCGGTCTAGCCTGGTCCGGGCCCTGCCGCACTCGGCGGCACGTGTGCGCCCGCCGGATCCCAGGAGTCAGAACCGTGAGCTTGCGCGGCGTGCTCGACGTCGTCCTCGGCGACCCCCGGATGGCGCGGGTGGTGGCCGCGGCCGGGCGTGCGTCGCTCGCCGTGACGGCCGCGCCACCGGTGCAGCCGCTGGTCGCGGCGGGACTCGCGGCGCAGAAGCCGGGCGCGGGCGTGCCGGTGCTCGTCGTCACTGCGGGCGAGCGGGACGCCGACCAGGTGGCCGACCAGCTCCGCTGCTTCGTCCCCGGCCGCCGGGTGGAGACGTTCCCCGCGTGGGAGACCCTGCCGCACGAGCGGCTCAGCCCCGGCGCCGACACCGTCGGCCGCCGGCTGGCCGTCCTGCGCGACCTCACGCATCCCGGCCCGAACGGGCCGATCGACGTCCTCGTCGCGCCGGTGCGCAGCGTCCTGCAGCCGCTGGCTCCGGGTCTGGGTGACCTCGTCCCGGTGGAGCTGAGCGCGGGCGACTCCGCCGAGCTCGACGACGTCGCCCGCGCCCTGGTCGACGCCGCCTACACGCGGGTGGAGCTCGTCGAGAAGCGCGGGGAGTTCGCCGTCCGCGGCGGCCTGCTCGACGTCTTCCCGCCGACCGAGCCGCACCCCGTGCGCGTCGAGTTCTGGGGCGACGAGGTCGACGAGCTCCGCTACTTCTCCGCCGCCGACCAGCGCTCGCTCGACGAGCGCCCGGACCGGCTGTGGGCCCCGCCCTGCCGCGAGCTGCTCCTGTCGCCCGAGGTGCGGGAGCGGGCGGCGGCGCTGGCCGTCGAGCACCCGGAGCTGGCCGAGATCCTCGGCAAGCTGGCCGAGGGCATCGCCGTGGAGGGCATGGAGTCGCTGATCCCGGCCCTGATCGGGGGCGCCGAGATGCAGCTGCTCACCGACCTGGTCGCCCGGGGCACGCACGTGCTCGTCTGCGATCCGGAGCGGGTGCGCAGCCGCGCCGCGGACCTGGTGCGGACCGCCGAGGAGTTCCTGGCCGCCTCGTGGTCGACCGCCGCCAGCGAGAAGAGCGGAGTGGGGAAGGCTCCTGTTGATCTGGGTGCGTCGTCGTTCCGCGACCTCGCCGAGGTGGAGACCGCGGCCCGCATGCGCGGGCTGCCGTGGTGGACGACGGGTGCCTTCACGCTGCAGACGGAGGACGACGACGAGCACGTCACCCTCGACGCCGCCGTGGTCGACCGCTTCTCCGGCGACGTGGCCAGGGCCGTGGAGCAGGTGCGCACCTGGACCCGGGACGGGTGGCGCGTCGTCGTCACCTTCGCCGGTCCGGGGCCCGCGCAGCGCGCCGCCGACCAGTTCACCGAGGCCGACCTCGGCGTCCGGCTGGTGCCCGACATCGCCGCCGCCCCCGACGCGGGTCTCGCCTACGTCACCCAGGGCAACCTGGAGTCGGGATTCGCCTTCCCAGGCGTCGGACTGGCCCTGCTCACCGAGCACGACCTCACCGGGCAGCGCGGCACGTCGATGCGCGAGGCGACGAAGATGCCGGCCCGCCGGCGCAACGCCGTCGACCTGGTGCAGCTGCAGCCCGGTGATCTCGTCGTGCACGAACAGCACGGCATCGGCCGGTACATCGAGATGGTCAGCCGGACCGTCAACGGCGGGCAGCGCGACTACCTGATCGTCGAGTACGCGCCGTCCCGGCGGAACCAGCCGCCGGACCGGCTGTTCGTGCCCACCGACGCCCTCGACCAGCTCACCCGCTACGTCGGGGGCGAGGCCCCGGCGCTGTCCAAGCTCGGCGGCGCGGACTGGCAGAAGACCAAGGGCCAGGCGCGCAAGGCGGTCAAGCAGATCGCCGCGGAGCTCATCCGGCTCTACTCCGCCCGCATGGCGACGAAGGGGCACGCCTACGGCCCCGACACCGTGTGGCAGCGCGAGCTCGAGGACGCCTTCCCGTTCCAGGAGACCCCCGACCAGCTCGGCGCGATCGACGAGGTCAAGGTTGACATGATGCAGCCGGTCCCGATGGACCGGATCATCTGCGGCGACGTCGGCTACGGGAAGACCGAGATCGCCGTGCGGGCGGCGTTCAAGGCGGTGCAGGACGGCAAGCAGGTCGCCGTCCTGGTGCCGACGACGCTGCTGGCCAACCAGCACTACAAGACCTTCTCCGAGCGGGTCGCGCAGTTCCCGGTGAAGGTCGCCGTGCTCTCCCGCTTCCAGTCCGACGCCGAGACCCGGCAGATCGTCGAGCAGCTCGCGGCCGGCGAGATCGACATCCTGGTCGGCACCCACCGGCTCCTGCAGCCGACCACCCGGTTCAAGGACCTCGGGCTGGTGATCGTCGACGAGGAGCAGCGCTTCGGCGTCGAGCACAAGGAGTACCTGAAGACCATGCGGACGGCGGTCGACGTCCTCTCGATGTCGGCCACCCCGATCCCGCGGACGCTGGAGATGTCGCTGACCGGCATCCGGGAGATGTCGACGATCCTGACCCCGCCCGAGGAGCGGCACCCGGTGCTGACCTACGTCGGGGCGTGGGACGACAAGCAGATGGCCGCCGCGATCCGCCGCGAGCTGCTGCGCGACGGCCAGGTCTTCGTGATCCACAACCGGGTGCAGTCGATCGACAAGGCGGCGGCGAAGATCCGCGCCCTCGTGCCCGAGGCGCGCGTCGCCGTCGGCCACGGGCAGATGAAGGAGCACGAGCTCGAGCGGATCATGGTCGGGTTCTGGGAGAAGGAGTACGACGTCCTGGTGGCGACGACGATTGTCGAGTCGGGCCTGGACATCCCGAACGCGAACACCCTGATCGTCGACCGCGCCGACACGTTCGGCCTCTCCCAGCTGCACCAGATCCGCGGCCGGGTGGGCCGTGGGCGCGAGCGGGCGTACGCGTACTTCACCTACGACCCGACGCGGCCGCTCACCGAGACGTCGGTCGACCGGCTGACGACGATCGCGCACAACACCGACCTGGGCGCGGGCATGGCCGTGGCCATGAAGGACCTGGAGATCCGCGGCTCGGGCAACCTGCTCGGCGGCGAGCAGTCGGGGCACATCGCCGGCGTCGGCTTCGACCTCTACGTGCGGCTGGTCGGCGAGGCCGTGGCCGACTACCGCGCCCAGGTGACCGGCGAGGAGCTGCCGGCCGAGCCGGTCGAGGTCCGGGTCGACTTGCCCGTGGACGCGCACCTCCCGCACGACTACGTGCCCGGTGAGCGGCTGCGGATGGAGGCCTACCGCAAGGTCGCCTCGGTGCAGAGCGAGGAGCAGGCCCAGGCGGTCCTGGACGAGCTCACCGACCGCTACGGCACCCCGCCGGCTCCCGTGCTCAACCTGCTCGCCGTCGCCCGCTTCCGGGTGGCCATGCGCGAGCTGGGCATCACCGAGGTGTCGCTGCAGGGCCGCGCCATCCGGATCAGCCCGGTCGTGCTGCCGGAGTCCAAGCAGATGCGCCTGGCCCGCCTCGCCGACGGCGCCACCTACAAGGCGGCCGTCGAGACGATCTCGCTCAAGGTGCCGGTCGGCCCGGACCGGAGGACGCCGCTGCGCGACGTCGCCCTGCTGGAGAACCTGCACGCCACCCTGCGCGCGGTCCTCGAGCAGCCGGTCGCGGCGGCGTCCTGACCGGATCGCGTTCCGGCTGGTTCAGCGGAGGGTGGCCGACATGCGGGCGGCGAGGACGTCGGCGAACTGGGTGGCGAGCACGCCGGGACGGGTGCCCCAGTCGTCGGAGTGGCTGCCGGGGACCTCGGTGACGATCAGGTGCGGGGCCACCCTGCGCCAGGCCGTGAGGGTGTTGCCCACGATGGGCGAGCGGTCCTCGGCCAGGTAGTAGGTCACCGCCCCGTCGAAGGGGCCGGGCCGGTAGGACCGGGCGACCCTGGAGGACTCCGCGAAGAACCGGTCCTCCGACGAGACGTCGTCCGCTCCACGGTGCGGTCGTAGCCAGCCGAGCAGCGTTCGGCCAGGGCCTTCGCGGAGGAGGAGGTACAGCCGGTGCGCCCACCAGGCGGCCCTGACCTCGCCCGGCGTCATCGCCGCCTCCGGCGGCACGGTGTCGATCAGCCCCAGGTAGCTGACCTCTTCCCCGGCTGCCGTCAGGACGGTGGCTGCTTCGTAGGCCACCAGCCCGCCGAACGAGTAGCCGGTGAGGCTGTACGGACCCCGCGGCTGGACCTCGCGGATGAGGGCGACGGCGTGTCGTGCGATCTCCGGGATGCTGAGGCGCCGTTCGTCCCGGTCGACCAGCGGCGCCTGGACTCCGTGCACGGGCCGCTCGGTGCGCAGCCGCTGCACGATGGCGGCATAGCTGTTGACCTGCCCCCAGGCGTCGGCGAGGAAGAACACCGGCCGCCCGTGCCCGGGCCGGAGCAGCGGCACGGCGTCCGTGCCGGCCGAGGCCCGCTGCGCGACCGCGTCGGCGAGCCCGCGCGGCGTGGGGGCCTGCAGGAAGTCCTGCACCGGCACGTCGACCCCGAGCTCCAGCGCGACCCGCCGCATCAGGCTCATGGCCAGACGTGACGTGCCACCGACGTCGAAGAAGTCGTCGTCCGGGTCGGCCGTGCTCAGCCCGAGGACGCCGCACCAGACGGCGGTGACGTCGCGGAGGAGGGCATCCCCGGTCGCCCCGACGCTCGGGACCGCGGCGCGGGAGGGCTCCGCTCCCACCCCCCGCTGCGGGCGGACCGCCGCGGCGATGGCCGTCAGGCAGCCGGGGTTGCGCAGCGCGGCGAGGTTGCCCACGGGGTCACCGTTGATGGCGTCGCGGGCCGCCCGCTCCGACTTCTTGCCGTTGTGGGTGATCGGCAGTTCCGGGACGGCCGCGATCACGGACGGCACGTGTGCGGCCGAGGCCTGCTGGCGCAGCAACCGCCGGATCGTGCGGGGCAGGTGGTCGTCCATCTCGACACCGGCACGCAGCACGACGAGCAGCACCATCCGCAGTGCGCCGGGGCGGTGCGGATCCCGCTGCTCGATCGCCATGGAGTCGGCGATCTCGGGGATGCGGCGCAGCACCGCGTAGATCTCGCTGGGGCCGATCCGCAGCCCGTCGATGTTCAGCACGCCGTCCGAGCGTCCGTGCAGCCGTGACGAGCCGTCCGCCTCGAAGTCGATGCGGTCGCCGTGGGTCCACATCCCGGGGTTCTGCACGAAGTACGCCTCGTGGAACCGCCGGCCGTCCGGGTCCCGGAGGAAACCGACGGGGCGGGAGGGGAACGGGTTGCGGCACACCAGTTCGCCGACCTGCCCGATGAGTTCGTTGCCCTCGTCGTCGACGGCGGCGACGTCCATGCCCAGGCTGCGCATCTGGATGCGGCCGCGCGGCACCGGCAGCTCCGGGTGCGAGAGCACGAACGCGCCGAGGATGTCGGTTCCCCCGCTGGACGACCAGAGGGAGACGGGGCCGACGGCGTCGGCGACCCAGTCGTACTGCCAGTCCTCCAGCACGGCTCCCTGGGACAGGACGGCACGCAGCCGGGACAGGTCGACCGAGTCAGCCGGCCGGTAGCCGGCGTCGTCGCACAACTGCAGGTACGCCGGGCTGGTGCCGAACACGGTGACGCCGTGGTCGGCGACGAGCTCCCACAGGCTCTCGGGCCCGGAGACCGGGCCGTCGTAGAACACGACGTGCGCACCGCTGGCGAGGGTCGACAGGCACCGGTTCCAGACCATCCAGGCGGTCGTGGTGTGGTGGAAGTAGACGTCGTCGGGCCGCATGTCGTTGTGGAGGCGGTGCTCCTTGATGTGCTCCAGCAGCGTTCCACCGATGCCGTGCACCATGGCCTTCGGCGGCCCGGTGGTTCCCGAGGAGAACATCACGAACAGCGGCGCGTCGAAGGGGTACCGCTCCCAGGCGTCCACGTCCGCGTCCGGAACGGGCACCTCGTCGAATCGGTCGACCGGCACCGACGCCGCGGGAAGCGGCTGGTCGTCGAGCACCACGAGCCGACGCAGCGTGGGCAGCCCGGCGAGCAGTGCGGGGAGGGTCTCGTCGGCCATGCCGGCCCGGTCCACCACCATCACTGCCGGCTCCACCTGCTCGAACCGGCCCAGCAGCGCTGTGGCGCCCATGTCCGGCGTGGCCGTGGCGAGGGGCGCCCCGAGCGCCGTGGCCGCGAGGGCCACGATGACGGTCCGACCGCTGTTCGGTCCGATGAGGGCGATGCGATCGCCCGTGCGCAGGCCGACGCCGGCGAGGGCGGCAGCGGTGCGCCGCACCTCGGCTCGCAGCTCGGCGCGGGTCCAGCGCTCCGCAGGCCGTCCGGCGTGCACCGAGGTCAGCGCGGGCCCGTCGTCGTCGACCCCCGGCAACGGCTGCAGCAGCGTCTCGGCGTAGTTGAGCCGGACATCGGGGAAGAACTGCGCGGTCTCCACGCCGTCCCCGACCATCGCGACCTCGTCGCTCCCCGACCAGGGCAGCTCGGACCAGCGGAGCAGCTCGCGCCAGAAGTCGGCGACGTGCTCCACGGACCAGGCGTGCAGCGCGTTGACGTCGGCCAGACTGCGTCCGGCGAGCTCCTCGAGGCGTGCTCGGAACTCGGCGAGCTGGGCCGGACGGCGGGTGATCCCCGGATCCGATGCGGGAGCGGTGAGCGTCATGCAGGCATCTCCTTCAGCGGACCGAGAGCGAGGGTGGCCACCCAGCCACGCGGCACGGGAACGTCTTCGACCGTCCAGCCGGCGACGACGCCGGTCGGGCACCCCACCGGGGTGACGATGGTGCACGGGTCGTCGAGCAGGCCGGTGCCGCGCGCCTTGAGCACGGCCTCCTTCTGCGTCCAGCAGCGAGTGGCGGCGAGCGCGCGCTCCTCGACCGGGAGGCTCTGCAGCGCCGCCTGCTCGGCGGCGGACAGCCAGCCCTCGACGAGGGTGTCCGCCGACCAGGGGGCGATCCCTTCCACGTCGATGCCCACCCGGCAGGCGCGGCCGACGGCGATCACTCCGAGATCGCCGCTGGCCGAGCAGTTCGCGTCGAGGAGCGCTCTGCTGGCTGCCATCGGAAAGGGCCGGCCCGACGCCGACGTGCCTAACTGCACGGCCGCGGGGTCCTGGGAGAGCTCGTTCCCCAGAGCGGCCCGTAGCGCCGCACGGAGCATCACGCGTCGGCGGTGCACCGTCGAGGTGCCGCGACGGGCCCGCGCTCGCTCGGCGGGGCTGAGAACGGACTCGGCGCGACGCAGTTGTTCGGGGTCTGCGTCGAGATCGACCAGCCTCACCGCCACGGACAGCTCCGAGGGGTCGACCCGGCGGATGCGGGTCGGCCGCACGCGCAGGTCCAGGGGCACGTCGAGCATCCTCGCTCCCGGTGTGTCCCGAACACATCCCCCCATGGGGCGACGCCGCTGCTCGACGGCACGTCCCGTGCCCTGACGGGTCGGGTCCGTCGTCGGGATCAGCGGGTGTGGGATCGTCGCGGCGTGCTGAACCGTCGCCTCGCCCGGGGACTCGCCACCGGGTTCCTCCTCGCCGTCGCGGTGTCCGGCCTGGCCGCCTGCCGCACCTCGCCGAGCGTCGCCGCCTACGTGGGCGACGCGCAGGTGACCGTCGCCGAGCTCGACGCCGCGGTGGCCCAGCGGCTGGAGGACGACGACGTCGCCGACTTCGCCGAGAGCAGCGAGGACGACTACACCCGGCGGGTGCTGTCGCTGCTGGTGCAGGAGGAGGTCTACGCGGTCGCCGCCGAGCGCTTCGACGTCCGTGTCAGCGACGACACCGTCCGCGCGCGGATCGACGAGCTGCTCGGGGACGACGACCCGGACACCGTGTACGCGCAGCTCGCGCAGCAGGGGGTCGCGCGCGAGGACGTCTTCGAGAACGTCCGCCAGCAGCTGATCCGCCAGGGGATCGCCGAGGCGGAAGGAAAGGCGGAGGGGCTCAGCGACGAGGCGCTGCGGGGCCGGTACGAGGAGGTCCGCGAGGACTTCGCCGAGGTGTCCTTCGGCTACATCACCGTGCCCGACCAGGCGACGGCGGTCACCGTGCTCGCCCAGCTCACGGCCGACCCGGCGTCCTATCCGGCGGTGGCCGCCCGGTACCCCGGCACCTACACGCTGCCGGCGCTGGAGTCACGGTCGCCCGACGAGTTGCCCGCCGTCCTCTCCGAGGGCGTCGCGGCGGCCGCTCCCAACACCGGCTTCAGCGTGCCCGTGCCCGAGACCGGCGGCATCGTCGTCACGTTCGTCGAGGGCACCGTGTACCCGCCGTTCGAGGAGGTCCGCCCGCAGCTCGAGGGCGAGGCCGGCGACGCGGCCGACGCGGCGGGCACGGAACTGGTCAACGAGGTCCGGGACGACCTCGGGGTCACCGTGAACCCGCGCTTCGGCGTCCTCGAGGAGGGACGGCTCGTCCCCGGGGACTCCGGCGTCGTCGACATCCTCGGCGACGAGGAACCGACGGACGGCGCCGCGGCCCCGGCGGAGTAGGACCGCGTGCGGGTCGCGGACACTGGGCCGGTGCCCGTCGCGCTCGTCGTCCCCGTCAGCCCCCGACTGCCCGGCCTGCTGAGCCCGGCCGCCTGGCGGGCGGTGACGGGGGAGCGGCCGGTGGTCGCGCTGCCCGGTGCCGCCGCGACGGCCGACGTCCTGCGCGACGCCGGGATCGACGTCGAGGCCGTGCCCGACGTCGCAACCGCGACCGTCGGGACGGACGTCGTCTGCCTCGCCACGCCGGAGGAGACCGCGCTGCTGCCGGACGTGCCGCTGGCCGCCCCGTCCCCGGAACCGGCCGGCACGCGGCTGCTCGACGTCGTGGCGGTGATGGACCGCCTGCGGTCGCCGGGCGGCTGCCCGTGGGACGCCGAGCAGACGCATGCCTCGCTGCGCGGGTACCTGCTGGAGGAGGCGCACGAGGCCTACGACGCGATCGTCGACGACGACCCGGCGGCCATGCGCGAGGAGCTGGGGGACGTCCTGCTGCAGGTGGTGTTCCACGCCCGGGTGGCCGCCGAGGCCGGGGCCGGCCGCCGGTTCACCGTCGACGACGTGGCCGGCGACCTCGTCGACAAGCTGGTCCGCCGCCACCCGCACGTCTTCGGGGATGCCGGGCCCAGGGACGTCGCACAGGTGGAGGCGGGCTGGGAGGAGATCAAGCAGGCCGAGAAACAGCGGCGCTCGCCCACCGAGGGGGTGTCCCGCTCGCAGCCGGCCGCCGCCTGGGGCGCTGCCCTCGTCCGCCGTGCGGCCCGCGCCGGCCTCTCGACGCCGGAGGCCGCGCCGCTGTCGGCCACCAGCCCCGAGGAGCTGGGGGAACAGCTGCTCGCCGTCGTGACGGCCGCCGAGCAGCGGGGCTGGGACGTGGAGGACGCCCTCCGCGAGGCCGTCCGCCGGTACGCCGGGGAGCTCGACGCCGAGGCCGCCGGCCGTGCGGCGCAGGAGCCGACGGGCTGAGCGGGGCGAGGCGGGCGCTGGTCGGCCGCAGGGCTGGCTAGGCTGCCCCCGTGCCCAGCATCGACGCCGTAGGCGCGCGGGAGATCCTCGACTCGCGCGGAAACCCCACCGTGGAGGTCGAGGTCGCGCTCGACGACGGGACGATCGCCCGCGCGGCGGTCCCCAGCGGCGCCTCCACCGGTGCCTTCGAGGCGGTGGAGCTGCGCGACGGCGGCGACCGCTACGGCGGCAAGGGCGTCACCAAGGCGGTCGACGGCGTGCTCGACGTCATCGGTCCCGAGCTGGTCGGCTACGAGGCCAGCGAGCAGCGGCTGGTCGACCAGCGGCTGCTCGACCTGGACGGCACCCCGGACAAGTCGCGGCTCGGCGCCAACGCCCTGCTGGGTGTCAGCCTCGCCGTCGCCCGGGCCGCCGCGGACTCCGCGGGCCTGCCGCTGTTCCGCTACGTCGGCGGGCCGTCGGCGCACCTGCTGCCGGTGCCGATGATGAACATCCTCAACGGAGGCGCCCACGCCGACAGCAACGTCGACGTGCAGGAGTTCATGATCGCCCCGATCGGCGCCGCCACCTTCGCCGAGGCGCTGGCCATGGGCACCGAGACCTATCACGCCCTGAAGTCGGTGCTGAAGAAGGACGGCCTGGCCACCGGCCTCGGTGACGAGGGCGGCTTCGCCCCCAGCCTGTCCAGCAACCGCGCCGCGCTGGACCTCATCGTCCGGGCTGTCGAGCAGGCCGGCTACAACGTGGGCACCGACATCGCCTTCGCCCTCGACGTCGCGGCCACCGAGTTCCACGACGAGGGCGCCTACGCGTTCGAGGGCAGGAAGCTCTCGTCAGCCGAGATGACCGAGTACTACACCGGGCTGGTCGACGCGTTCCCGATCGTCTCGATCGAGGACCCGCTGTCGGAGGAGGACTGGGAGGGCTGGGTCTCGCTCACCGAGGCCTTGGGCGACCGGGTGCAGATCGTCGGCGACGACCTGTTCGTCACCAACCCCACCCGCCTGGCCGACGGCATCGCCCGAGGCGCGGCCAACGCCCTGCTGGTCAAGGTGAACCAGATCGGCACGCTCACCGAGACCCTCGACGCGGTCAACCTGGCCCACCGCAGCGGTTACCGCTGCATGATGAGCCACCGCTCGGGCGAGACCGAGGACACGACGATCGCCGACCTCGCCGTCGCCACCGACTGCGGCCAGATCAAGACCGGCGCCCCGGCGCGCAGCGAGCGGGTGGCGAAGTACAACCAGCTGCTGCGCATCGAGGAGGAGCTCGACGACGCCGCGCGCTACGCCGGCGCGGCGGCCTTCCCGCGGCTGGCCGGCTGAGCAGGGCGCCGATGAGCAGCGTTCGGGGCCGCCGGGGCGGGTCCCCGGCGGACGGGCGCCGCACCACCGGCCGGGTGCCGCGGGTGCACGCCACCCGCCCGGGCCGCACCGGCCTGCGCACGAATGCCACGAGCAGGCCCGGTCAGCGCCGGCCGGGGCGCCGCACGGCCCGCACTGCGGCGTCCGCGACCGCCCGCCGTCGTCCCCTGTTCACGGGCCGCGCGGTGCTGCTGGCCGCGCTCGTGCTCCTGCTGGCCCTGACCCTGGCCGGTCCGGTCCGCCAGTACCTCGCCGGCCGCGCGGAGCTCGTCCGGCTGGCCGCCGAGGGACGCCAGCTGGACCAGCGGGCCGACGAGCTCCAGCAGCAGCTGGAGCGCCAGGCCGACCCCGCCTACGCGCAGCGGCAGGCCCGCGTGCGGTTGACCTACGTGCTGCCCGGTGACCGCCTGGTGGTCGTCGTCGACGGCGATGCCGTCGAGGGGGACGCGGGAACCG
This sequence comes from Blastococcus sp., assembly GCA_035296685.1. Taxonomy (GTDB): domain Bacteria; phylum Actinomycetota; class Actinomycetes; order Mycobacteriales; family Geodermatophilaceae; genus Blastococcus_B. Next base: position 6,179 of record DATHAK010000139.1, on the reverse strand, counting down.
TCCCGGCCGCCGACCCGGAGCCGACGAGCTGGTACGAGGGGCTGATGGAGTCGCTGTCGGTGGCCGACGGCGATCCGGCGGAGTGAGCGACCCGATCGGCCCCGGCGAGCGCGCGATCATCGAGCGGCAGCTGGGGCGCCCGCCGCGGGCGCTGGTCGCCGTCGCTCACCGCTGCCCCTGCGGTCAGCCCGACGTCGTCGAGACCGCTCCCCGGCTCGAGGACGGCACCCCCTTCCCGACGCTCTACTACCTCACCTGCCCCCGGGCGACGGCGGCGGCGAGCCGGCTCGAGTCCGCGGGCCTCATGCGCGAATTGCAAGACGAGCTCGGCACCGACCCCGACCTCGCGGCTCGCTACCTGGCTGCGCACGAGGCCTACCTCGCCACCCGCGACGCCCGCGACATGCTGCCCACCCGCATGACCGCCGGCGGGATGCCGGACCGGGTGAAGTGCCTGCACGCGTTGGCGGGGCACGCGCTCGCGGTCGGACCGGGGATCAACCCGATCGGCGACCGCGCCGTCGAGGGCATGGGGGAGTGGTGGGCCGCAGGCCCCTGCGCCCAGCCGGACGGGGACGGCGCATGACGCGGGTGGCCGCGGTCGACTGCGGCACCAACTCGATCCGCCTGCTGGTGGCGGACGTGCCCGAGGCCGGGCCGCACACCGACCTGCTGCGGCGCATGGAGGTGGTCCGTCTCGGCGAGGGCGTCGACGCGACCGGCCGGCTGTCGCCCGTGGCGATCGAGCGGACCCGCCGGGTGCTGGCCGAGTACGCCGCGCAGGCCGAGGACCTCGGTGCGACGGCGGTCCGGATGGTTGCCACCAGCGCCACCCGCGACGCGGCCAACCGGGCGGACTTCGAGGGCATGGTGGTGGCCACCCTCGGCCGGAAGCCCGACGTCGTCGCGGGCACGGAGGAGGCCGAGCTCTCCTTCATCGGGGCCACGGCCTCGCTGGGCGCCGCCGCGGCGGCCCACGGCTCGCCGCCGCCCCGCCCGCCGTTCCTGGTGGTCGACATCGGCGGCGGGTCGACCGAGTTCGTGCTGGGCGACGAGGCGGGGGTCCGGGCCGCGCGCTCCGTCGACATCGGCTGCGTCCGGCTCACCGAGCGGCACCTGCACGACGACCCGCCGACGGCCGAGCAGGTCCGGCGGGCGGAGGACGACATCCGCACAGCGCTCGCGCTCGTCACGGACGAGGTGGCCGTGGGCGACGCCGCCAGCCTGGTCGGCGTCGCCGGCTCGGTGACGACGGTGGCCGCGATCGCCCTCGACCTCCCGGAGTACGACGCGGACGCCATCCACGGCTCACGGATCAGCGTCGAGGACGTCCGCGCGGTCACCGCCGACCTGCTGGCCGCCACCCGCGCCCGGCGGGCGGCCATGCCGGTGATGCATCCCGGTCGGGTCGACGTCATCGGTGCCGGGGCGCTCGTGCTGCGGGTGCTGATGGACGAGTTCGGCCTGCCCGAGGTGGTCGTCAGCGAGCACGACATCCTCGACGGCATCGCGCTGCGCCTCGTCCGTTGAAGGACTCCGATGCCCCCCACGCCTCCCAGGCTCGCCGCGGGCCCCTGCATCTCGGCCGTGCCATGACCGCTCAGGCCGGCGGGTTCCCGGTCACCCGCACGCCGGCCGGGGTGGTGCGCTCGGCCCGCTCCGCGCCGGACCTGGCGACACTCGACGCGCGCGTCTCCGGCTGCTACGCCTGCCCGAGGCTGGTGGCCTGGCGCGAGGAGGTCGCCCGGGTCAAGCGCGCGTCGTTCCGCGACTGGGACTACTGGGGCCGGCCGGTGCCGGGCCTCGGGCCGGCCGACGCGCGGATCGCCGTCGTCGGGTTGGCCCCCGCGGCGCACGGCGGCAACCGGACCGGCCGGGTGTTCACCGGCGACCGCAGCGGCGACTGGATCTTCGCCGCGCTCTGGCGGGCCGGCCTGGCCAACCAGCCCACCTCGACGCACATCGGCGACGGGCTGGAGCTGACCGACGTCCGGGTGGCCGCGTCCGTGCGCTGCGCGCCGCCGGCGAACGCCCCGACACCGGAGGAGCGGGACACCTGCTCGCCCTGGCTGGCCCGCGAGCTCGAGCTGCTGCCGCGGCTGCGGGTGGTGGTCGTCCTGGGCGGCTTCGGCTGGACGGCGCTGTGGCCGGTGCTGGACCGGGCCGGGTACCTGCTGCCGCGGCCCCGCCCGGCGTTCGGGCACGGCGTGGAGGTGGAGCTCGCCGGGCCCCGCGGGCCGCTCACGCTGCTCGGCAGCTACCACGTGAGCCAGCAGAACACCTTCACCGGCAAGCTCACCGAGCCGATGCTCGATGCCGTCCTCACCCGCGCCACCGAGCTCGCGGCGGCCCTAGGCTGACGCCATGGCGCAGCGCCCGGTGATCCTGATCGTGGGCGGCGGCTACGTCGGCCTGTACACCGCCCTCCGGCTGCAGCGGAAGCTGTCCCGCGGGCGGGCGGAGATCGTCGTCGTCGACCCCCAGCCGCACATGACCTACCAGCCGTTCCTCCCCGAGGCGGCGGCCGGCTCGGTCGAGCCGCGGCACGTGGTTGTTCCGCTTCGGCGCACGCTCAACCGCTGCCGCGTGATCACCGGCGCGGTGACCGGCCTGAGCCACGCCGACCGCCGGGCCCGGATCGCCCCCATCGAGGGGAAGACCTACGAGCTGTCCTACGACGTCCTCGTGATGGCCGCGGGCTCGGTCGCGCGCACGCTGCCGATCCCCGGCCTGGCCGAGCACGGCATCGGGTTCAAGAACGTGGGCGAGGCCATCTACCTGCGCAACCACGTGCTCGCGCGGCTCGACGCGGCCAGCTCCACCGACGACCCGACGGTGCGCAGCCGCGCCCTCACCTTCACGTTCGTCGGCGGCGGTTACGCCGGCGTCGAGGCGTTCGCCGAGCTGGAGGACATGGCGCGGTACGCCGCCCGGCACTACTACCCGAGGCTGTCACCGGCCGACATGCGGTGGGTGCTGGTCGAGGCCACCGGCCGGATCCTGCCCGAGGCCGATCTCGACATGGCCGCCTGGACGGTGAAGCAGCTCACCGCCCGCGGCATGGACGTCCGGCTCAACACCCGCCTGGAGTCCATCTCCGACGACGGCGTGGTGCGGCTCAGCGACGGCGAGCAGTTCAGCACCGAGACCCTGGTGTGGACGGCGGGCACGAAGCCCAACCCGGTGCTGGCCGAGACCGACCTGCCGGTGGACGCCCGGGGCCGCGTCGAGTGCGAGGCGACCCTGCAGGTGCGCGGCATGCCCGACGCCTGGGCGGCCGGTGACCTCGCGGCCGTCCCCGACGTCACCAAGAAGGACGCGGATGCCACCACGGCGCCCAACGCGCAGCACGCCGTCCGGCAGGCCAAGCGGCTGGCCGACAACATCGTCGCCGTCCTCGAGGGCGAGCAGCCCCAGCCGTACCGCCACGCGTACGTGGGGTCGGTGGCCAGCCTCGGACTGCACAAGGGGGTGGCGCAGGTCTACGGCGTGAAGCTCAAGGGCTGGCCCGCGTGGATGATGCACCGCGCGTACCACGTGAGCCGGGTGCCGACCTTCAACCGCAAGGCGCGCGTGGTGGCCGACTGGATCCTGGCGGCGCTCTTCCGCCGCGAGGTCATCTCGCTCGGTCAGCTGCAGGACCCGCGCCGCGAGTTCGTCTTCGCCGCCAACACCGGCCGGGCCGGCCAGCTGCCGCCGCCGCAGCCCGATCCCGCGCAGGCCGTCGGCACCCGGGCCGAGTCGGCCTGACCGGTCAGCAGGCCAGCCTCGGGTCGTCCGCGGTCAGCAGCTCCAGCCGGCGACGCTGCACCGCGTCGGAACCTGCGGGCGGCGTCGGAGGCGGCCGCGCACCGCTAGCGTGCGCAGGGCGCCCCCGTAGCCCAACTGGCAGAGGCAGGCCCCTTAAAAGGGTCCCAGTGTCGGTTCGATCCCGACCGGGGGCACTCCGTCGTTCCGGCTGCGAGTCGGGGAGGGCACCCGGGAGGGGGAAACCGCGACACGCCGGAACGTCCATGTGCGTTCGGGCGTTGACCTGGTCGAGTGGAGTGCAGCACCGTGGGCTCCACGGTCCGACCAGTCACCTCAGGGAGATGACGATGCCCAGCAGTAACCCGGCGTTCAGCCGGTTCGGTGGCTCCGGGAACGGTCAGCAGAACGCCGGATGGGGCGTCCAGCCCCAGTACGGCGCGCCCGGCCAGTACGGCGCCCCGGCCCAGTACGACCCGTACGGCGCCCCGTCGCCGTACGCCGCCTCCACCACCCGCTACATGACGATGGACGACGTCGTCACCAAGACGGGCATCTCGTTCCTGGTCACCGTCCTCGCGGCGGCGGTCACGTGGGCTCTGCCCGGTGACACCGGCTGGGGGCTGGCCCTCCCGGCGATCCTGGTCGCCTTCGTCCTCGGCCTGGTGATCTCGTTCAAGCAGATCGCCAACCCGGTCGCGACGCTGTCGTACGGCGCGCTCTACGGCGTCGCGCTCGGTGCGGTCAGCGAGGCCTTTAACACGATCTACCCGGGCATCGTGATGCAGGCCCTGATCGGCACCTTCGGTGTCTTCGGCGGCATGCTCCTGGTCTACAAGACCGGCGCCATCCGGGTGACCCCGAAGCTCACCCGCTGGGTGTTCGGCGCGCTCATCGGCGCGTTCGTGCTGCTCATCGTCAACTGGATCGCGAACCTGGCGGGCGGCGACCTCGGCCTCCGCAGCGGCGGCACGACGGCGATCATCTTCAGCCTGGTCCTGATCGGGGTCGCGGCGTTCATGCTGCTGATCGACTTCGACATGGCCGACGAGGCGATCCGGCGCGGCGCTCCCGCGAAGTTCGCCTGGTACATCGCGTTCGGCCTGCTGGTCACCGTGGTGTGGCTCTACATCGAGATCCTGCGGCTGCTCAGCTACTTCCGCGAGTGAGCTGACGCACCAGCACCATGGCGAAGGCCCGGTCCCCGAGAGGGGGCCGGGCCTTCGCCGTTCCGGGCCCCCTGTCCGGGAGGGGTGCCGCGTGGCACGGTGTGGGGTCGCAGCGCCCGGAGGTGCCCCATGGACCTGGTCCCGATCGGTGACGTCGACCTGACCTACACCTCGATCGACCTGCTGGCCTTCGCCGGCGAGGGCCAGATCTACGGCGGCATGGAGGGCACGCTCCGCGGCGACCGGGTCAGCGGCAGCCTGCGCCTGACCAACCTGGCCCGCCGTCGTCCCGACGACATCAACCTGCCCACCCTGCGCGGCGTCCTGACCACGGAGGAGGGCGCCTCCGTGTGGGTGGAGCTGGACGGCATCGCCACCCTGCGTCCCACGGACTCTGCTCGGGTCTTCGTGACCGCCTGCCGGTTCCGCACCGGCAGCGAGCCGCACGCCTGGCTGAACGACGTGGTGGGGGTGCTCGAGGGGGTCCTCGACAGCGTCGGTGTGGGCGGCCGGGCCCGTGGACGAATCCACGAGTGCCGGCCGACCCTCACCTGACTGGCCGGGATCAGCTCAGGAGAGCCGCTCCAGCACCATCGCCATGCCCATGCCGCCGCCGACGCACATGGTCTCCAGCCCGAACGTCTTGTCCCGGGTCTGCAAGCCGTTGATGAGCGTGCCGGTGATGCGGGCACCGGTCATGCCGAACGGGTGGCCGACGGCGATGGCGCCGCCGTGCACGTTGAGCCGGTCGATGTCGATGCCCAGGTCGCGGTAGCTGGGGATCACCTGCGCAGCGAAGGCCTCGTTGATCTCGACCAGGTCGATGTCGCCGATGCTCATGCCGGCCCGCTGGAGCGCCAGCTTCGACGCCTCGACCGGCCCGTAGCCCATGATCTCCGGCGACAGGCCGGTGACCGCGGTGGAGACCACGCGGGCGAGCGGCGTCAGCCCCAGTTCGGCGGCCTTCGTGTCGCTCATGACGATCACGGCGGCCGCGCCGTCGTTGAGGGGGCAGGCGTTTCCGGCGGTGACCCGGCCGTCGGGGCGGAACACCGGCTTGAGGGCGGAGATGCCCTCGAGGGTGGTGCCGGCGCGCGGGCCGTCGTCCTTGCTGACGACGGTGCCGTCCGGGGTGGTGACCGGCGTGATCTCGCGCTCCCAGAAGCCGTTGTTGATCGCTTCCTCGGCGAGGTTCTGGCTGCGGACGGCGAACTCGTCCATGTCCTGCCGCGTGACGTCCTTGATCAGCGCGAGGTTCTCCGC
>DATHAK010000138.1:0-5340 GCA_035296685.1 Blastococcus sp. | reverse complement strand
ATGTCGGAGGAGGCGCGGCAGCGCACCGTCGGCACCAGCATGTCGGTGTCCATGCGGATCCTGTACGACGACCTGGGGCTGACCCGCAGCGACCGGCAGCTGCGGGCCGACGCCCGCTGGGTGGAGGACGAGACGGCACGGCTCATGGCCGACGGCGTCTCCTGGCGCCCGGGTGCCCGTGAGCTGCTGGCCGCGGTCCGCGGGGCGGGACTCGCCACGGCCCTGGTGACGACGACGCCCCGCCGGCTGGCCGACCTCGTGCTGGCCCGGATCGGCGAGACGGCCCCCGGCGTACCGGCCTTCGACGTCACGGTGTGCGGCGACGAGGTGCCGGCCCGCAAGCCCGACCCGGCGCCGTACCTGCAGGCGATGTCGGCTCTGGGCGTGCGGCCGGCCGAGTGCGTGGTGATCGAGGACTCGCAGGCGGGGGTGGGTGCCGGACTCGCGTCCGGTGCGGCGGTACTGGGCGTCCCCTCGATGCAGCCGCTGGCGACAGCACCCGGGCTCGTGCGCCGCGACACCCTGACCGGCGTGGGTCTAGCGGAGCTGGCCGAGGTCCTCGCCGCCCGCGACGCGGCGTCGTTGCGCGGCTGACGCCACCGCGCGTCCCCGGGAGACCACCAGGCGCACGTCCCGCAGTGCGGTGACGTCGGCGCCGGCGTCGCCCTGCACCACGAGAAGATCGGCGTCCAGCCCTACGGCCAGACGGCCCGTCCGGTGGTCCAGCCGGCAGACTCTGGCCGCGGCGCTGGTGGCTGCCGTGAGCGCGGCCGCAACGGGCAGGCCTGCGGTGACCAGCTCGATGACCTGCTCCGGCATGATCCCGTGCGGCTTCACCGGATTGATCCCGGCGTCGGTACCACCGGCGAGCGTCACGCCGGCCTCGTGGAGGGCGACGAACGTGGGATAGCGGTCTTCCCACGTCATGTGGTTGCGCTCGAGCAGGGCCTGGATATGCGGCGCAACGACGGCGTCCGGCTTGCGGGCGTTCGTGGGACAGACGGCGATGCCGGCGGCGGCGATGGCCTCGGCCAACGCGGCGGACAGGCGGATCCCGTCGGGAGTCATGCACGTGCAGTGCTCGATGCCGTCGACCGCGGCGGCGACGCACAGCGCGACGGCGGGCAGGCCGTGCGCATGCCCGGTGACCGGCAGCCCCGCGCGATGGGCCTCCCCGACGACGAGCCGTAGCTCGTCGAGGGTGAACTGGCAGGCGAGCACGTCGGTGCCGAGCGTCATCATGCCGCCGCTGGTCATGATCTTGACGACGTCGACTCCGCGCTCCGCCCGCTCGCGGACGGCCCGCCGCAGGCCCTCCGCGCCGGAAACCTCGCCGCCCATGCCGGCGCAGTGGCCACCGGGTGAGGTGATCGGCGGGCCGGAGGCGACGACGGTCGGTCCGTGGGCACCGTCGCGGTGCCGGTCGGCGACCGCCCAGCGCGCGTCCCCGAGGTCGCGGACCGCGGTGACGCCGACTGCCAGTTGCGCGGTCATCGACGCGGCGACGATCGCGTCGACCTCGGCGTCGTCCAGATCGGGGAGCTGGTCGAGGGCCCGAGGCCCGCCGTCCCCGCAGAGGTGGACGTGAGCGTCCACCAGACCCGGCAGCAGCGTGGCGTCGGCGAACTCGGTGACGGTGCAAGTGCTGGGCACCGGGGCGTCCGCGGCCTCGACGCCGACGATCCGGCCGTCCTCGACGAAGACCAGGGCGCCGTCGGGCAGAATCGCCTCACCGTCGAACGCCCGGGGTGCCCGGTACGCCTGCATGGCTGCCCCCAGGTCCGGTGACGGCTTGCGGCGCAGAGGCTAGTCCTGCTCGACGATCGGCAGGGTCTGCCAGCCTGCGGCGGCCGCGGCCTCAGCGGGGAACGGCGGGGGAGTGCCCCCGAACGCGGGGCACAGGGCCTGGTGGTCGCACCAGTCGCACAGCCGCGTCCGGTTCGGCCGGAAGTCGCCGGTCGCGACGGCCCGCTCGATGGCGGCCCAGATCGCCTGCAGGGTGCGCTCGAACCGGACCAGCTCCGCCTCGTCGGGCGCGTAGGTCAGGGCGTCGCCGTCCTTGAGGTAGAGCAGCTTCAGCTGTGCGGCGACCACGCCGCGGGTGCGCCAGAGGACCAGCGCATAGAACTTCATCTGGAACAGGGCCTTGCCCTCGAACGCCTCCCGCGGCACCGCGCCGGTCTTGTAGTCGACCACCCGCAGCGCCCCGTTCGGCGCGACGTCCAGCCGGTCGACGAACCCGCGCAGCACCAGCCCGTCGGGCAGAGTGACCTCGACGAGTTCCTCCCGGCCGTGCGGCTGGATGCGGGTCGGGTCCTCGAGCGAGAAGTACTTCTCGAGCAGGGTTCCGGCCGACCGCAGCCACGCCTCGACGGACTCCGGGGCGTTCGGGGCGGTCTCCGCGCCGTCCTCCTGTGCCGTCGCGAACAACTCCGCCACCCCGGGCTCCTCGCGCAGCTCGGCCCAGGCGGGCTCGAGGAGTTCCTGGGCGGCCTCGGCGGTGCGCTGCGCCGCCGGCAGGTCGTAGAGCCGCTCCAGCACGGAGTGCACGAGGGTGCCGCGGACGGCGGCCAGGCTCTTGCGCTCGGGCAGCCGGTCGATCGTGCGGAAGCGGTAGAGCAGGGGGCAGGTCTTGAAGTCGGCCGCGCGGCTCGGCGAGAGCGAGGGACGCCGCGGGGCCGAGGACTCGTCGGCCGCCCCGGCGCCGTCCGCGGACACCGGGGGAGCGGGTTCCGGGTGGAGCGTCGCCGTCATGTTCCCGAGGCTAGGTCGCCCCACCGACAGTTCCGAGCGCCCGCGCCGCACTGGGGACACGGGTCACAGCAGCCCCGTCCGTACGCTGGGCGCCTGTGGACATCGAGCAGGAGACCGTTCCGGGGGCGTTCGTCGCGGGGGACCGCGTGCAGCTCACCGACCCCAAGGGCCGGCTGCACACCGTCGTCCTCGAGCCGGGCAAGCAGTTCCACACGCACCGCGGCGCGATCGCGCACGACGACCTGATCGGCGCCCCCGAGGGCTCCGTCGTCCACTCGACCGCCAACACCGGCTACCTGGCCTTCCGGCCCCTGCTGGCCGACTTCGTCCTCTCCATGCCCCGCGGCGCCCAGGTCATCTACCCCAAGGACGCCGCCCAGATCGTCGGCTTCGGCGACGTCGGGCCTGGGATGCGGGTGCTCGAGGCCGGCGCCGGGTCCGGGGCGCTGAGCTGCTCGCTGCTGCGGGCAGTGGGGTCGGCCGGCTCGCTGACGAGTTACGAGCGCCGCGAGGATTTCGCCGACGTCGCCCGCTCGAACGTCGAGGCGTTCATGGGTGAGGTGCCGGCGAACTGGTCGCTGCGCCTGGGTGACCTGGCCGAGCACCCGGCCGACGAGGTCGTGGACCGCGTCGTCCTCGACATGCTGGAGCCCTGGGCGGTGCTGCCGACGGTTGCCGCCGCGCTGCGGCCCGGCGGGGTGCTGATCGGCTACGTGGCGACGACGACGCAGCTGTCCACCTACGTGGAGGCGCTGCGCGCGCAGGGGGTCTGGACCGAGCCGCACGCGTGGGAGTCGCTGCTGCGGCCGTGGCACGCGGTCGGCCTGGCGGTGCGTCCCGAGCACCGGATGGTGGCCCACACGGCGTTCCTGGTGACCGCGCGCCGGCTGGCCGAGGGCGCCGTCGCGCCCCTCCGGCAACGCCGCGCACAGAAGCTGTAGCACACGCTCCGGGGCGCCAGGGCACTCCTGCGGCGGGTGTGACGGCTCGGTCTCGGTCCCCGCGAGCCCACGGCGAACTGTCGTGGCGCGTGTATAGATTTGGCTCCTGGCTCCCCCGATGTGTGTGGAGGTGCGCGATGGGCCTCGGTCCTGATGACATGCGGGCGCGGCGTGAACGTGACGTCGCGGCCCTGCTCAGCCAGATCGCCTACCTCGAGGAGGAGATCGGCCTCCTCCGCCGCAAGGTGGCCGACAGCCCGCGCCAGGTCCGTGCCCTCGAGGAGCGCATCGCCGAGGCCGAGGGCCGCGCGGCCTTCCTGTCCGAGCGCAACGACAAGCTCGCGGGCACGCTGCGGGAGGCGCGCGAGCAGCTGGTCTCGCTCAAGGAGGAGGTCGACCGGCTGGGGCAGCCGCCGTCGGGCTACGGCATCTTCCTGACCCGGTACGAGGACGGCACCGTCGACGTCTTCACCGGCGGCCGCAAGCTGAGGGTCTCGGTCTCGCCCAACGTGGAGGGCGAGGAGCTGCGCATCGGCCAGGAGGTCATGCTCAACGAGGCGATGAACGTCGTCGAGGCGCGCGGGTTCGAGCGCTCGGGCGACGTCGTCATGCTCAAGGAGCTGCTGGAGCCGATCGACGGCGTCACGCCGCGGGCCCTGGTCATCGGGCACACCGACGAGGAGCGGGTCGTCTTCCTCGCCGACTCCCTGAAGGACCAGCCGCTCCGGGTGGGCGACTCGCTGCTGCTGGAGACCAGGTCGGGCTACGCCTACGAGCGGATCCCGAAGAGCGAGGTCGAGGAGCTCGTCCTCGAAGAGGTCCCCGACATCGACTACAGCGACATCGGTGGCCTGGCGCGGCAGATCGAGCAGATCCGCGACGCCGTCGAGCTGCCGTTCCTGCACTCCGAGCTCTTCCGCGAGTACGAGCTGCGGCCGCCGAAGGGCATCCTGCTGTACGGCCCGCCCGGCTGCGGGAAGACGCTGATCGCCAAGGCGGTCGCGAACTCGCTGGCGAAGAAGGTCGCCGCGGCCAAGGGCGACGGCGACACGAACCAGGGGAAGTCCTACTTCCTCAACATCAAGGGCCCCGAGCTGCTCAACAAGTACGTCGGCGAGACCGAGCGGCACATCCGGCTGGTCTTCCAGCGCGCACGGGAGAAGGCGAGCGAGGGCACGCCGGTCATCGTGTTCTTCGACGAGATGGACTCGATCTTCCGCACCCGTGGCTCGGGGGTCTCCTCCGATGTCGAGTCGACGATCGTGCCGCAGCTGCTGTCGGAGATCGACGGCGTGGAGGGGCTGGAGAACGTCATCGTCATCGGCGCCTCCAACCGCGAGGACATGATCGACCCCGCGATCCTGCGGCCCGGCCGGCTGGACGTGAAGATCAAGATCGAGCGGCCGGACGCCGAGGCCGCGCGCGACATCTTCAGCAAGTACCTCACGACGTCGCTGCCGATCCACGGCGACGACCTGGCCGAGCACGGCGGCAGCCGCGAGGCGACGATCGCCGGGATGATCCAGCGCACCGTCGAGCGCATGTACACCGAGAGCGAGGAGAACCGCTTCCTCGAGGTCACCTACGCCAACGGTGACAAGGAGGTCCTGTACTTCAAGGACTTCAACTCCGGCGCCATGCTGCA
>DATHAK010000137.1:0-33951 GCA_035296685.1 Blastococcus sp. | reverse complement strand
CGCCGGCGTGTCGGGCAACCACATGCCGATGATCAACCGGGCTCAGCGGGCGCGCTGCACCCGCGTCTCGTCGAAGACCGGCTCGCCCGACTCGTAGACCCGCCCGTCCGACCCGAAGACCAGGAACCGGTCGAAGGACCGCGCGAACCAGCGGTCGTGGGTGACGGCGAGCACGGTGCCCTCGAAGGCGGCGAGCGCCTCCTCCAGCGCCTCGGCGGAGAGGACGTCGAGGTTGTCGGTCGGCTCGTCGAGGAGCAGCAGGGTGGACCCGGACAGCTCCAGCAGCAGGATCTGGAACCGGGCCTGCTGGCCACCGGACAGCGTGCGGAACACCTGGTCGCCCTGGTCGGCGAGGCCGTAGCGGCGCAGCGCGGCCATGGCGCGGCCGCGGTCGACGCCCGGCCGGCCCGGCTCGCCGTGCCAGAGCAGGTCGACCGGGGTGCGGTCCTGCCACTCCGGGTGGGCGTGGGTCTGCGCGAAGAACCCGGGGACGACGCGCGCGCCGAGCCGCCACTCCCCCGTGTGGGTCACCTGCTCCCCGGCCAGCAGCCGCAGGAAGTGCGACTTCCCCGCCCCGTTGGCGCCGAGGACGCCGACGCGGTCGCCGTAGAAGATCTCGGTGTCGAACGGCTGCATGAGGCCGGTGAGCTCCAGTTGCTCGGCGATCACCGCGCGCACCCCGGTGCGCCCGCCGCGCAGCCGCATCGCGACCTTCTGCTCCGGGGGGCGCTCGGGCGGCGGACCGGCGGCCTCGAACTTGGCCAGCCGGGTCTGCATCGCCGAGTACCGCGAGGCCATGTCCGGTGAGTTCGCCGCCTGCTGCTGGAGGGTGCGCACCAGGTCGATCAGCCGCTGGTGCTCCTCGTCCCACCGGCGCCGCAGCTCGGCCATGCGGTCGTGCCGCGCCGTCCGCGCCTCGTGGTAGCTGGCGAACCCGCCGCCGTGCACCCACGCCGTCCCGCCTTCGACGGTCACCACCCGATCGGCCACGCGGGCGAGCAGTTCGCGGTCGTGGCTGACGAACAGCACCGTCTTGCGGGTCTCCAGCAGCCGCTCTTCGAGCCACCGCTTGCCCGGGACGTCGAGGTAGTTGTCCGGCTCGTCGAGGAGGAGGACCTCGTCGGGACCGCGCAGCAGCGCCTCCAGCGCCAGCCGCTTCTGCTCCCCGCCGGACAGGGTGGACAGCTCCCGGTACTTGCACCGGTCGTAAGGGACGCCGAGCGCGGCGACGGTCACGGTGTCCCAGACGACCTCGATGTCGTACCCGCCGACGTCGCCCCAGTGCGTGAGCGCGTGGGCGTAGACCATCTGCCCGCGCTCGTCGTCGCTCTCCATCAGGGCGAGCTCGGCGGCCTCGACCGCGTCCCACGCCTCGCGGACGGCGGGCGGCGCGAGGTCGACCAGCAGCCGCTGCACCGTGGTGTCGTCGCGGACGGAGCCGATGAACTGGCGCATGACGCCGAGGCCGCCGGTGCGCGCCACCGATCCGGTCTCCGGGGTCAGGTCGCCCGAGATGATCCGCAGCAGCGTCGTCTTGCCGGCACCGTTCTCACCGACCAGCGCCGCTCGCACGCCGTCCCCGACGCGGAAGGCGACGTCGTCGAGCAGCACGCGCCCATCGGGCAGCGTGTGCCGCACCCCGGTCACGTCGACGTAGCCCACCGGGCCATCCTCCCGGCCCGGGCAAGCCGGTTTCTCAGAGGTCGGGCGCTCGCAGGCGTTGCCGGGCCAGGCGCTCGACCAGCTCGGGCAGCGCGCTCTCCGGCGAGCCGCGCAGCTCCTCCCGGCAGGTGCGCACCACCAGCACGATGGAATGGGGAGCCAGCTCGGGGAACTCGCGCGCCAGCCGCTGGGTGGCGGAGCGGACGGACAGGTCGGAGACGATCGGCGCGAATGCCAACGCCATGTACGCATCCTTCGGTTGCGTGCCGCCGCAGCGGCGGAAGTGGGTCCCCGCGAACGCCTACGGTCACCGATGCCGGCCCCGGCGACCAGGGACCAAGGTCCCGGGAAGGACGTCGCCCCGGCGTGGCGCGACCGCGACGCGCCGTCAGCCGGCGGAGTACGCGTTGTCCCCCTGGGCGGTCGCGGCGACCGCGTCGCGCACCAGCCGGTCGAGTTCGACGGTGTCCACCCGGTCGAGAGAGGTGAACCGGATGCAGCTCCTGCCGCACGAGACCTTGCCGAGCCGGTCGGCGCGGGCCTCCGCCAGATAGGCGCCGTCGACGACCGCGCACACGTAGAGCGACAGGTGCCGCTTCTGCGCCGCCAACGCGATCAGCGGCACCCTGGTCACCTCCCTGGCCGACCTGGGCTTGTAGGGCATGAGCCCGTAGCCCAGCATCGCCGAGGAACCGGCGGGCACCAGCTGGCGGTCGATGCCCGGGGCCGCCGCCATGATCAGCGCGTCGGTACGACGCAGGTCCCCCTCGCGCGCGCCCGCCGCGGAGAACCACGCGGCGAGCTCGTCGGTCTCAGGCACCGCGTCCCTCAGCCCAGCAGGCTGGAGAGCAGAACCGCTCCCAGGGCCAGCACCATCATCAGGACGACGACCGTCGCGACCAGCCGCCGCCGTTCCGCGGCCCGGCGTCCCGTTCCACCCATCCCCATCATGGCGCGCACCGTACCGTCGGGAACCGACTCCTCAGAGGGGGTCGCCGCCCCCACAGCAGGGTGTCCAGCGCGGTTCCCTCCGGTGTCGAGCGGGCGATCTGCTCGAGCCGGTCGACGTCGAGGAGCCCGGCCACGGGGGCGAGCCGCTCGACGCTGTGCAGGATCGACGGATCCTGCGGCCCGCCCACCCCCGCGGCGATGTTGTCCACGTCGTGGCCGAGCACCAGCAGCCGGCCGCCGGGGCGCAGCCAGCCGACCGCTCGGGTTAGCAGCGCGACCGTATCGTCGACCGGCAGGTGCAGGTATGCGACGAGGACGAGGTCGAGGCTCGCCTCAGGGACCGACCAGGTGAGGACGTCAGCGGTCACCCAGGTGACCCGGTCGGCGCCAGGGCGCTGCCTGCCGCGGTCCAGCCCGACGGCGGAGAAGTCGACCGCGGTGACCCGCCACCCGAGGGCGGCCAGCCAGAGGGCGTGCCGTCCCTCGCCCGCCGCCAGGTCCACCGCACTCCCCGGGGCCAGCCCGCCCAGCAGTTCGGCGACCAGGCGGTTCGGCTCCGCCGTCCACTGCTGCCGCTCCCCGTACCGCTCGTCCCACTCCTGCGCGCGCACGACCTGGAGTCTGTCGGACCTCCCTGTCACGGTGGACGCATGTCGACGCTCCACGAGGTCGCGCTGCTGCGGCTGGTCGCCCAGCGCCTCGCCGGGCCGCGGCCGTCGACGGCCCTCGAGGCGGTGCGGTGGCTGACGGCGGTGCAGGCCCAGCAGCTGCCGGGCGCGCTGACGTCGGTGGCGCTGCGGACGACCGAGGGCACCCGTGCCGGCGTGGAGGCCGCGCTGAAGGCCGGCGACGTGGTCCGGTCGTGGCCCATGCGCGGCACCCTCCACCTCGTCGCGGCCGAGGACCTGGGATGGCTGCTCGACCTGCTCGCTCCGCGCGTGCTCTCCGCGGTGACCGGACGCCGCGCCGAGCTGGGGCTCGACGCCGCGCAGTACGAGCGGGCGCTGGAGCTCGCCGGAGCGGCCTTGTCCGGTGGCCGGGGCCTGCGCCGCCGCGCGCTGCTGGACCTCTGGGAGGACGCCGGGCTGTCCACCGCCGGCCAGCGCGGCGCGCACCTGCTGGGCCAGCTCGCGCAGACGGGAGCGATCTGCCTGGGTCCGATGGACGGCGCGGAGCAGCTGGTCGTGCTCACCGGCGAGTGGATCGGGCGGCCGCGGCGGCTCGGGCGCGAGGAGGCGCTCGCCGAGCTGGCGCTGCGCTACTTCCGCAGCCACGGTCCCGCCACGCTCGCCGACCTCGCGCGATGGGCCGGGCTCCGGATCACCGAGGCGCGCACCGGTCTCGCCGCCGTCCGGCCGCAGCTCGCCTGCCTGACCGTCGAGGGCACCGAGTACCTCCTCGACGCGCGGACGCCCGACCTGCTGGAGGGCTGCCGCGCCGAGGCCCGGGGCCTGTTCCTGCTGCCGGGGTTCGACGAGTTCGTGCTCGGCTACGGCGACCGGAGCGCCGTCCTCGACGCCGAGTTCGCCGACCGCATCGTCCCTGGCGGCAACGGCATGTTCCGGCCGACGGTCGTGCACGACGGCCGGATCGTCGGCACATGGGGCGGGACCGGCCGCGGCGCGGCGCGGACGGTCAGCGCCGTGCCCTTCACCGCGTTCGCCGACGAGGCGACCAGGGCGATCGCCTCAGCGGCGGCGGGGCTGCCGTGAGCTCACTCGCAGGGCGGCGGCTCCTCGTCGGCGGCCGCGCGCAGCCGGACCCGGTGCCCGAGGTCGTCACGGAACTCCGCCGTGTCCGCACTCAGCCGGGTCAGCATGCCCGGCTGCGCCGGGTCCCCCCAGTCCGGCGGGGGGTTGCCCGACCCGTCGGTCAGCGGCCGATCCGCGGCGAACCACACGCCGTCGACGTAGGCGCCCAAGACCCCGCAGTGCGTGGCGAGTTCGAACGGCACGGTCTCGCCGATCGTCGCCGGCACGGCCGCGGCGTCGGCGGCCGAACCCTCGGGGACGTCGAGGGGCGAGGCGTCGTCCGTCGCCCTGTCTGCGGCCGGCGCCGAGGCGGCGTGCTCCGTACCGCCCTGCGACGGAGGCGCACCCGCGCCGAGGACCCCGACGGCGAGCCAGCCCCCGCCCGCGACCGCCACGACCGAGGCCGCGACCAGCAGCGGCGCCCGCCAGCGCCGGACGGCGGCGGCGGGCCGGACCGGCGGGATGACGTCGCCCTCCGGCTCCTCCACCAGCTCGGCGTACGCGCGCAGCGACGCCCGCAGGCGCGCCTCGAGATCAGCGCTCATGACCAGCTCCGAGGTGGCTCTCCAGGGCGGCGAGCGCCCGCGAGGCGCTCGACTTCACGGTGCCGCGGGCCACGCCCAGGACCGCGGCGATCTCGGCCTCGCTCAGGTCCGACCAGTAGCGGAGGACCAGCACCTCCCGCTGCCGCCGGGGCAGCTTGCGCATGGCCTCCACCACCTCGCGGTGCTCCTCGGTGAGCAGGACGGCGAGGTCGGCGGCCGGCGCCTCGTCGGGCTCGGCCACCCGCAGGTGCCGTCGGGCCACCCCGCGGCGGCGCAGCTGCGAGCGCGCGCCGTTCACCACCGACGTCCGCAGATATCCCGCCGCCGCGGCCGGGTCCACGGCATGCCACCGGCGCTGCAGGCCGAGGAACGCGTCCTGGACGACGTCCTCGGCCAGCGTGCGGTCGTCGACCAGCAGCACGGCCAGCCGCAGCAGGCCCAGCCGCTGCGACCGGTAGAGGTCGACGAGCGCCGGATCCCACTCCGAACCGGTGGCGACGCGAGAATCCACCGCCCCCACCTCTCCGGTGCTCAGCACCGACGCCCACCTCGCCTCCGCACACTGTGGAGACGTCGACGTCGGTGCCGAGGTTGTCAGGACGGCGCAGAAATTCCGAGCACTCGGCTCCAATGGTGTTGTTCGCGCTCGGCGGGCGGTGCAGGACCCGGGGAGCGCGCGCAACACCCGGGAAGCGGGAGTCAGCTCCGCCGCTCGACGACGAAGACGGGGATCTCGCGGTCGGTCCTCTTCTGGTACTCGGCGTAGTTCGGAAAGGCGGCGACGGCCCGCTCCCACCACAGGGCCTTCTCCTCGCCGGTGATCTCGCGCGCCACGCCGTCCCAGGGCTCCGGACCGTCCTGGACGGTCACCTGCGGGTGCGCCCGCACGTTCGCGACCCACGCCGGATCCTTCGGGGCGCCGCCCTCGGATCCGACCATCGCGTAGACCCCGTCGTGCTCGACGCGCATGAGAGGTGTCTTCCGGACCTTGCCGCTCGTGACGCCGCGGTTCCAGAAGATGGCGATGGGCAGCCCGGTGTCGCGCAGCGTGTTGGCCTCGCGTCCGCCGGTCGCCTCGTACCGCGCGACCTGTTCCCGCACCCAGTCCTTCGTGCTCGGCTCGTACTCACCCTCCAGCGGCATGCTGCCGAACCTAGGGCGGCTACCGCCGGCCGGCACCCGGGGGCACGTAGTCGACGGTGTGCGGCACGAAGTAGCTGAGGTTGTCGGTGATCAGGCCGTCGCTCTCGCGGATGCCCAGGCCCGCCGGCTCGCCGTCCACCACCCAGGCGCCCAGGACCGGGTGGTGCGGGCCGTCCACGCCGGGGAAGTCGGGCAGCGGCGCGAACTGCTGGACGACGAACCCCTCGGTGCCGTAGCGCCCGGGCAGCTGCTCGATCACGTCGCCGTCCCGCACGATGGCGACGTTGGCGCCCTCGCGCCCCCACAACGGCTTGCGCACGTACTCCCGCCACGACGACGGCGCCTCGTCGGCGAAGTAGGCCGGCAGCAGGAACTCGCGCAGTACCGGATCGCTGCCGAACAGCTGCCAGAGCACCGGCAGCAGGGCCTTGGTGCTCCACATCATCTTGTAGGCGGGTTCCACCCACGTGGTGCCGCCGGGGCGGGCCGAGTCGGCCAGGACGGCGGGCCCGAACTCGTCCTCGATCAGCCACTCCCAGGGGTAGAGCTTGAAGACGACGTCGAGGTGGCGGCCCTGCTGGTCGTAGAACCGGCCGTCGCCATCGTCGAGCACGATGTCCTCGACGACCAGCTCGATCGCCTCGTAGCCGGCCTGCACCACGGTGTCCATGAGGTAGGCGACGGTCATCCGGTCCTCGCCGGAGGTCTCCTCGCTGGTCCACGCGAGGTGCACGCGCGGGCGGATGCCGGTGCGCCGCTCCCACTTGAGCAGGTTGCGGGCCCACGCGGCGACCAGCTTGTCGTGCAACGCGTTCCACTGGTCACTGCCCTGGCCGGTGAACAGGTGCCAGTTCCACTGGGTGACCGCCGACTCCACCAGCCCGGTCGGGGTGTCGGCGTTGAACTCCAGGAGCTTCGGCGGGCCGTCGCCGTCGTACCGCAGGTCGAAGCGGGCGTAGACGCTCGGCGGCTCGCCCTCCCAGGTGCGGCGGATCTGCGGGCGGGCCATCGGCGGGATGCGCATCCGGTCGAACAGCTCGTTCTCGACGATGTGGTCGCCGGCGGCCACGCACATCTCGAACATCTGCGAGACGGCGCCCTCCAGCCGCTGGATCTCGGCCATCGAGAAGTCGTAGAACGGCCCCTCCCGCCAGTAGCTTCGCACCTCGCCGCCGGGCAGATGGGTCTTGTTGTAGACCAGGCCCTGCGACTCGATCTCCGCCTCCCAGCCGGGACGGACGATGCCGCTCTCGACGCGTCTCACCGGGGCGCCCGCACCTCTCCGCTCCGCGCGCGCCGGGATCGGCGATGTGGTCGGGAAGACCGCCTCATGGCGACCGGATCGCCGAGGTCGTCAAGGGCAATTCAGCTGCCCGCGCCAGTGCCCGCGCGGTTGCCGATGCCACTGCCGATGCCTCCGCTGACCCGCGTGCCCGCGCTGACGCGGCCGGTCGACGGCAGGCCGGCCCGCTGCCGGGCGGCCGTGTCGGTGGGGCTGATCCGCGTGCCGCCCCTCGGCAGCACCGTGCCGACCGGGAGGCCCCGGCCGAATCCGCCCAGGTAGAGGAAGAAGAAGCCGGCCCCGGGACCGTGGTAGTCGTCGTCGCAGTACTCGTCGTCGACGACCTTCCCGTCCTCGTCCGTGCAGTAGGCGACCTGCTCGTCCTCCTCGCCCCCCACCCCGCAGCCGGCCATGAAGCCGGTGGCGGCCGTGGTCAGCACGGTCGTCGTCAAGGCGGCACGGATACGGTTGGAGACCGCCACGACCACTCCCCTTCCCTCAGCTGCCCCGAACAATAGGGCGGCCGGCGAGCTCCGGTGAGCGAGGCGCTCGCGATCTGCGTCCGGCCCGACCCGCCGCTACGGTTCCGCCGTGAGCGCCGCTGCCGGAGCCCCCGGGACGGGGACACCCGACCCGTCCGAGGCAGCGGCACGCATCGCCGCCGGCTACACGACCGAAGGACCGGCGATCGAGCTCGGCTCCGTGCTGCTCGGTGGGCGTGCGCACCCGGAGGCGCAGGTCCGCATCCCGCTGGCGATGCTGAACCGGCACGGGCTCATCGCCGGCGCGACCGGCACCGGCAAGACCAAGACGCTGCAGCTCATCGCCGAGCAGCTGTCGGCAGCCGGGGTGCCGGTCGTGCTCGCCGACCTCAAGGGCGATCTCGCCGGGCTGGTGCGGCCCGGCGAGTCCGGCGACCGGGTGACCCGCCGGGCCGCCGACACCGGTGACGCGTGGGTGCCCACCGGCTTCCCCGTCGAGTACCTGGCGCTCGGCGCACTGGGCACGGGCGTGCCCGTCCGGGCCACCATCACCGACTTCGGCCCGGTGCTGCTGTCGAAGGTCCTCGACCTCAACGACACCCAGGAGAGCTCGCTCGGACTGGTCTTCCACTACGCGGACGAGGCCGGGTTGCCGTTGCTTGATCTCAAGGACCTCCGCGCGGTGCTCACCTGGCTGACCAGCGACGAGGGGCGGGCCGACCTGAAGGGCCTCGGCGGCCTCTCCCCCGCCACGGTCGGCGTCATCCTGCGCGAGCTGATAGCCCTGGAGGACCTCGGCGGAGACGTCTTCTTCGGCGAACCGGCCTGGGAACCCGCCGACCTGATCCGGCTGGCCCCCGACGGACGCGGCGTCATCAGCGCGGTCGAACTCATGGCCGTGCAGGACCGGCCGGCACTGTTCTCGACCTTCCTGATGTGGCTTCTCGCCGAGCTGTTCGAGGACCTGCCCGAGGTCGGCGACGTCGACCGTCCGAAGGTCGTGTTCTTCCTCGACGAGGCCCACCTGCTGTTCACCGGGGCCAGCAAGGCGTTCCTGGAGGCGGTCACCCAGACGGTGCGCCTCATCCGGTCCAAGGGCGTAGGCGTCTTCTTCGTGACGCAGAACCCCACCGACGTCCCCGGTCCCGTGCTCGGCCAGCTCGGCAACCGGGTCCAGCACGCCCTGCGCACCTTCACCCCGGAGGACGCCGACGCGCTCCGGAAGACGGTGCGCACCTTCCCGACCAGCACCGACTACGAGCTCGGCGAGCTGCTGACGGCGCTGGGCACCGGCGAGGCGGCCGTGACCGTGCTGTCGGAACGCGGCGCACCCACTCCGGTGGCCGCGACGATGCTGCGCGCGCCGCGGTCGTCGATGGGAGCGGTCGAGGAACCGGTGCGCGCCGGGGTGGTGGCCGCGTCCCCCCTGCAGGCCAGGTACGGGACGGCGATCGACCGGGAGTCGGCCTACGAGCGGCTCGCGGCCAAGCTGGCACCACCGCCGGAACGCGTTCCGAAGGGCCGGGCGCGGGAGCCGCAGCGCGAGACGCGGCCCGAGCTGGCGCCGTCCCGCCGGCGGAGGAGGGAGCCCGAGGCGGACGGCGGGGTCGTCGGCGCGGTGCTCGGCTCCTCGGCCTTCCGGGCGTTCGCCCGGTCGGCCGCCTCGGCCCTGGGCCGCGAGATCAGCCGCGGCATCTTCGGCACACGCCGCCGGCGCTGAGCGCGGTCGCCGTACGCAAGACTGCCCGGGCCGACTCTCCCGGAGGTCCCCATGGCCGATCCCACCCCGCAGGTCGTCGTCCGCGGCGAGGCGACGCTGCTCGTCGAGCCCGAGCTCGCCGACGTCGGCGTCACCGTCCGGGTCCGTGCGCGCGACCGGCAGACCGCCCTCGAACGGTGCAGCGCACGGCAGGACGAGGTGACCGCAGCGGTGACCGCTGCCGGCGATGCGGTGGAGGTCGTGGAGACCACCGGGATGTCGGTGCACCTCGAGGTGCGCGACCGCCGGGCGCCCGGAGAGCCGGTGGCATCGGTGCACACCCGCCTGACGGTGGTCCGGCTCGACGCCGTCGGCGACCTCGTCGTCGCACTGGGCCGGCTGGACGACGTCGACGTCTCGGGTCCGCACTGGAGGCTGCGGCCGGAGAGCGAGGCCGCGGAACGGGCCCGGCTGGATGCCGTCGGCGACGCCGTGCGCCGCGCGCGTCAGTACGCGGCCGCCTTCGGGTCCGAGCTGACCGAGCTGCTCCAGGTGAGCGACGTGGGCCTGTCCGGCGGCGGCCTCCGAGTCGCGGGAGCCCTGTCGACGATGGCACTGTCCGAGTCGGGCGAGCCGCACTTCGACCTCGCGCCGGTGCGCCAGGAGGTGCACGGCGCGGTGGAGGTGCGCTTCGCGATGTCGCCACCCGACCAGGAGGTCTTCCGAGCATGAGGTACCGGGAAGGCGGGAGCCTCGACACGTCCGGCGTCTCCGACCGGCGCGGCGGCCGCATGGGCGGCGGCCGCGGCATCGCCGTCGGTGGCGGCGGGCTCGGCCTCGTCGGTCTGCTGATCGTCGTCGTCCTCCAGTTGGCCGGCGGGGGTGGCGGAGGCGACGTCGGGGCCGCGCTCGGCGGGCTGAGCGGGCTCGGTCAGGGCGAGACGACGGACAACACCGCGCTGGACCAGCGCTGCCGCACCGGCGAGGACGCCAACGACTCCGTGGAGTGCGCCGTGGTGGCCGACGTCGAGTCGATCCAGGACTTCTGGACCGGGCAGCTCGGCAGCCGGTACGTCTCCACCGACACCGTCTTCTTCAACGGCTCGGTGCAGACCAGCTGCGGGGGCGCCTCCAGCGGGTCGGGGCCCTTCTACTGCCCGGCCGACCAGCTGGTCTACATCGACCTGACCTTCTTCGACACGCTGCAGCAGCAGTTCGGCGCACAGGGCGGGCTGTTCGTCGACGCCTACGTGATCGCGCACGAGTACGGCCACCACGTGCAGAACCTGCTCGGCACCAACCAGCAGGTGACGCCCGGCGAGACCGGCCCCACGAGCGGCACCGTCCGGCTGGAGCTGCAGGCCGACTGCTACGCCGGCGCCTGGGCCAACCACGCCGAGACCGTGCCCGACGACTCCGGGGCGCCGCTGATCGAGGAGATCACCCAGGACGACGTGAACCGGGCGCTGGACGCCGCCGCCCGCATCGGCGACGACTTCATCCAGCAGAACCTGGGCGGCGGCCGGATCGACCAGGACGCGTTCACCCACGGCTCGTCGGAGCAGCGGCAGAAGTGGTTCGCCACCGGCTACGAGACCGGCGACCCGGGGCAGTGCGACACGTTCAGCACCAACGACCTCGGATGAGGTGAGCCGCTGACGTGGGCGACCACCTCCGCATCACACGGGACGGGCACGTCGCCGTCCTGACCATCGACCGCCCCGAGAAGCGCAACGCGATGACGGGGCAGATGTGGGCGGACCTGCCGGACGTCCTGGCCACCCTCGCCAACGACGCCGACGTGCGGGTGCTGGTCGTGACCGGCGCCGGGCCGAGCTTCTGCGCGGGCGCCGACATCTCCGACCTGCTCGGCGGGCCCGACCCGGACGACCCGATGGCCGTCGTCCGGCGCGACAACCTGGCGGCGCAGGCGGCGCTGCGCCACTTCCCGAGGCCGACCGTCGCGATGATCCGCGGCCACTGCATCGGCGGCGGCGTGGAGATCGCGGCCTGCTGCGACCTGCGGTTCACCGACCCGACCGGCGTCTTCGGCGTCACCCCGGCCAAGGTCGGCATCGTCTACACGCCGTCGTCCACGAAGGCCCTGACGGACCTCGTGGGGCCGGCCATGACGAAGTACCTGCTGTTCAGCGGGGAGCTGATCGACGCACCGACGGCGCTGCGGGCGGGCCTCGTCGACCAGCTGGTCCCGGCCGACGACCTCGAGCCGGAGGTGCGCCGCTTCGCCGACGTCCTGGCCTCGCGGTCGGCCCTCTCGCAGCGGGCGACCAAGGAGGTCGTCGCCGCTCTCGCAGCCGGCCGCGACGGCCAGGCCGAGGCCGCGCGCTGGTACCGGGAGACCGTCGCCTCGGGTGAGCTCGCGGAAGGAGTCACCGCCTTCGCCGAGCGACGTGCGCCGCGGTTCCCCTGGTCCGCCTGAGAGTCGATTCGGTTTCGATCACGCCGGGGCGGGGCACCGTGGGTGTGCGGCGCTCCCTGAAGAAGGCGGGGACTGATGCGGCTCCCCCCGCGTACTGCTCGCCTGCCCGCCGACCCGTAGCGCACGGATGCGCCGGAACCCAGTCGGCGGCGAGGTCGCGCCTCGACCGGCCCACGAACCATGACGACAACCGCGAAAGACAGCCGAGGAGGACCGATGACTCACTCCATCGACGCCCCACTCCCGCCCCCCGCTCCGGCGGGCACGGGTTCACCGTCGACCACGTCCGCGTCGACGACCGACGTCGCCAAGGACGAGGCCAGGAACGTCGGCCAGACCGCCGCCCAGGCCGGTAGCCAGGTCGCATCGACCGCGACCGAACAGGCCAAGCAGGTCGCCGGCGAGACACAGCGCCAGGCCAAGGACCTGATGGACCAGGGCCGCACCCAGGTCAGGCAGCAGGTCGTCTCGCAGCAGCAGAAGGCGGGACAGAGCCTGTCCTCCCTCGCGCAGGAGCTCCGCGGCCTCGCCGACGGCACCAGCTCCGGCGCCCCCGGCCCCGCGCGCGACCTGCTCCAGCAGGCGTCCAGCTCGGTCGAGAGCTTCGCGTCGATGCTGCAGAACCGCGAGCCGGCCGACCTGCTCGAGGAGGTCCGCAGCTTCGCCCGCCGCAAGCCGGGCCTGTTCCTCCTCGGTGCCGCCGCCGCCGGTGTGCTCGCCGGCCGGCTCACCAGCGGGGTGAAGGCTGCGCACAGCGACAGCAGCTCCGGCTCCGCCGCGGGCACCGGCGGCTACAACTACGTCGACCCGGCCCCCACGTACTCCGACTACACGGCCACCACGGGCACGGACTACCCGGCCACCACGGGCACGTCGTCGTTCGGGGCGCAGACCGCCGGCGCTCCGCTGCCCCCGCCGCCCTACGGCACCGTTCCCCCAATGGGCGACGCCGTTCCCCCGGCGACCCCGGCCCCCGGTTGGGACGACCCGGCCCGGCGTCCGGGTGGGGTGGGCTGACCGATGACCTCCCCCTACTCCGGTGCGACCCCTGCCGGGGCGACCTCCGTGGGCGCGCCGCAGGGCTTCGCGGAGCCGTCGCAGAACTACGCGGCGGACTACAGCGGCAGCACGGGGACGCCGACCACCGACGCGGGCCGTCCCGACGTCGAAGGCGTCTCGGTCGGCCAGCTGATCGGTGAGGTCACCAGGGACCTCTCGACCCTGATGCGCCAGGAGCTCGAGCTGGCCAAGGTCGAGGTCAAGGCCGAGGCCAAGAAGGCCGGGCAGGGCGCCGGGATGTTCGGCGCGGCCGGTTTCGCCGGCTACATGGTCCTGCTGTTCCTGTCCTTCGCCCTGTGGTGGGCGCTGGAGAACGTCATGGACGCCGGCCTGGCCGCGCTCATCGTCGCGGTCCTGTGGGGCATCGTCGCCGCCGTGACGTTCGTGATGGGCAGGAAGAAGTTCAAGCAGGTCCACCCCAAGCCCGAGCGCACCGTGGAAACCCTCCAGCAGGTCCCCGGCGCACTGAAGCCCAACTGACCACCAGACCGCTGATCTGAGACTTCGAGGAGTCGCAGCAATGACCAGTAGTGACCCGGACGTCATCCGGCGGCAGATCGAGGACACCCGCCGCGAGCTCAGCTACGACGTGGACGCCCTCAACGAGAAGGTCAACCCGGCCCGCGTCATGGACCGGCGGGTGACCGCGGCCAAGGGCCGGATGACCAACCTGAAGGAGAAGGTCATGGGTACCGCGCACGACACCACCTCGTCCGCCCAGGGCATGGCGTCCAACGCCGCGGGAAGCGTGCAGGGCGCGGCCTCCAGTGCGGCCGACAGCGTGCAGAGCGCTGCCTCGACCGCGGTGGGCGCCGTGCAGCAGGCCCCGGACGCCGTCGTCCGCCAGACCCAGGGCAACCCGCTGGCAGCGGGCCTGATCGCCTTCGGCGTCGGCTGGCTCGTCTCGAGCCTCCTGCCGGCGTCGGAGAAGGAGAAGCAGCTGGCCCAGCAGGCGGAGTCGGCGGTGAGGGAGCACAAGGACACGCTCCTCGAGCCGGCCAAGCAGGCCGCGCAGGAGATCGGCGAGCAGCTCAAGCCCGCCGCTCAGGAGGCCGTCGAGTCGGTCAAGGCGACCGCTCAGGACGCCGCCGCCACCGTCAAGGAGGAGGGCAAGTCCGCGGCCCAGGACGTGCAGGGCCAGGCCCAGCAGTCCAAGCAGACGGTCCAGAGCAAGTCCGGATCGTGAGCTCCGGGTCGATCTGACCCACCCGCACGTCCAGCGCCCCGCCGGGTTCTCCCGGCGGGGCGCTGTGCTGTGCGGGCGGTTCCGGCGGTTCCGGGGCGGGCTCACCCCGTGGGGTGAGGACCCCTTCGATGCGCTGCAGGCACCCCCTCAGGAGGCCGTTGTCCCAGGTGACGACGCCATCGGCGCCCGCATGCGCGGGGGCCGCCTGACCGACGGGAGCCACCGTGGACGAGGCCGTGCCCGCCCTCGTGGCCGTGGCGATCCCGGATTCCGCCCCCCTGCGGGTGCTGGTGGCCGACGACGAGGACGACATCCGGGGCCTGGTCTGCCTCGCCGTGCGCAAGGCCGGCGGCACCGTGGTCGCCGAGGTCTCCGACGGTTCCGCCGCGCTCGACGCCGCGCGTGATCAGGCGCCTGACCTGGCTGTTCTCGATGTCTCGATGCCCGGTGCCACCGGCCTCGAGGTCTGCGCGGCCCTGCGGGCGGACCCCCGCACTGCCGGGATCCGCATCCTCCTGCTCTCTGCCGGCGCGTCCCTGGACGACGTCGCCCGCGGGCTGGCCGCCGGCGCCGACGCCTACCTGGCCAAGCCGTTCCAGGTCGCCGGGCTGGTGCACCAGGTGCAGTCGCTCACGGCGAGGCAGCCGGCATGAGCACCCTGCAGCTCGCTCCGGCGGAGCTTCCCGGCGCCCTCCTCGGCCGTTCCGCGCCCCACAGGGGGCTGCTGCGGCGCCTGACCGGCCGCTCCGGGCCCGTTCTGGACCGTTCGCTGCCGTCGACGGCGATGTTCGCCGTCGCCGGGGTGCTGCTGGCCGACGGCGTCCTGCCTGTCGTGGACGGCGAACTGGTGCTCGCCGGCCTGGCGACGGCCCTGGTCGCCTCGCTGACCAGCCGCCGGCTGAGCGTCCAGACGGGTGAGATCGACCGGCTCCAGGGACAGCGGACCGCGCTGCTCGCCCAGGTGCAGACCCGCGCCGACGAACTGGACGTGGCCACCCGCATGCTCGCCGCACGCGCCCAGACCATGACCAGCGTCATCGACGCGGTCACCGAGCAGTCGATCATCGGAACCGACGTCGACGGCGTCATCCGCGTCTGGAACCCCGGTGCGGAGAAGATGCTCGGCCTTCCCCGGCCCGACGTCGTCCGCAAGCGGTCGATCGTCGAGTTCCACCTGCCCGAGGAGCTGGAGGCCGCCGCCGAGGGGCACGGCTCCGCGACGGGGCTCGAGGCGCTGGTGCACGCCGCCGCCGAGCACGGCAGCGACGTGCGGGACTGGACCTACGTGGCCGCCGACGGCGAGCCGCGCACGGTGTCGGTGGCCGTCACCCCT
This sequence comes from Blastococcus sp., assembly GCA_035296685.1. Classification (GTDB taxonomy): domain Bacteria; phylum Actinomycetota; class Actinomycetes; order Mycobacteriales; family Geodermatophilaceae; genus Blastococcus_B. The sequence goes on along the minus strand of DATHAK010000137.1, from coordinate 18,418 downwards.
CGCACCGACGACCGGGGCGTGCACGCCGGGTGGAACTTCGTCGGCACCGACATGACCGAGGCGCGGGCCACCGAGCGGATGAAGGACCAGTTCGTGAGCCTGATCAGCCACGAGCTGCGCACGCCCCTGACCTCGATCCTCGGCTATCTCGAGCTCGTGCTGGAGGACGAGGAGCAGCCGCTGACCGACGAGCAGCGGCAGTACCTCACCACCGTCGAGCGCAACGCGGACCGGCTGCTGCGCCTGGTCGGCGACCTGCTGTTCACCGCCCAGGTCGACGCCGGCCGGTTCACGCTGCAGCCGCAGGACGTCGACCTCGCGTCCGTCGTCCGCGCGGCCGAGGAGACCGTGCGGGTGACCGCGGCCGGTGCCGGTGTGGAGGTCGTCGTCGAGGTGCCGGACGAGGGCCTGGTGGTGCCGGGTGACGCCGTCCGTCTCGGTCAGGCGTGCGACAACCTGGTCTCCAACGCCGTGAAGTTCACGCCCGCCGGTGGCCGCGTCACGCTGTCGCTGCGCGCCGCCTGGCAGGCGCCGGACGGGACGGTCTGCGCCGACGAGCGGCCGGGAGCGCGGCCGGTGGCCCAGCTGGCGGTCCGCGACACCGGCATCGGCATCCCGACCGGGGAGCAGGGGAAGCTCTTCACCCGCTTCTTCCGCGCGTCGACCGCCCAGCGCAACGCCGTCCCCGGCGTGGGCCTGGGGCTGGCCATCACCAAGGCCATCACGACGGCGCACGACGGCGTCCTGGACGTCGAGAGCGCAGAGGGCGAGGGCACCACCTTCACGCTCACGCTCCCGCGCGCCGGCGCCTGAGCCACCCGGATCGATCGCGCGAGATGCGAGAAATCGGGGTCTCGAGGGCGGTCTTCGGCCCGATTTCCCCGATCTCCGCCGCCCGCCACGGGTGCGGCGTCCCCGATCTGGGCCGTCGCGAGGGGTGGAAAAGCCCGGAATCCCGGGGAATCGGCCGATCCGAGGCTCCCGGGCGCAAGCCTTGCGGATTCCTTGCGGAACGCGAGCGGGTGCCCTGCGGTTGGCCCCCCAGAGTTCTCCCTGTCGCCGGAATCCCCGGTGGCGCACCGCAACAGGGACAAGGGAGACACGGACATGAGCACCAAGATCAAGAACCTGACCGAGAGCCCCACCGCTCGCAAGGTCGTCGGCTCGCTCGGCGTCCTCGGCGCCGCTGCCGCGGTCGCCGGCATGGGCACCTTCGGTACCTTCACCGACAGCACCAGCCCGGTGAACACCACCATCTCGTCGGGCACGCTCTCCATCGACGTGTCGCAGCAGGGCTACACGGTTCCGGCCACCACGACCGGCTTCGTGCCCGGCGACTCGCTGACCCGGGCCATCAACCTGATCAACGACGGCTCCTCGGCCCTGGGCTCGGTCAGCCTGAGCACCAACGTCGCGGTCCCGAGCGTCCTGACCACGGACGTCTCCAACGGCCTGCAGCTGGCCGTCAAGTCGTGCTCCGTCGCCTGGACGCAGGGTGGCACCGCCTCGGCGCCGACCTACGCCTGCTCCGGCACCGAGCGTCTGCTCGCTTCCGGTCCGGCTGTGAGCAACGTTGCGCTGAACGGCGTGAACTCGCTGAACGCTGGTGGCACCGACTACCTGACGTTCTCGATCTCGCTGCCGACCTCGGCCGACAACACCTTCCAGGGCAAGTCCGCGACGCTGGGCCTCACCTTCACCGGTACCCAGCGCACCGGCACCGCCCGCTGATCACGGCCTGACGACCTCTCGGAGATCACGCCATGACCGCCGTCATCCCTGTCCGTCGTCCGGGGGCAGCTGCTCAGCTGCCCCCGGCCGGCGACCCCCGCCTCGTGGTCGGCTCCTGGTCCGACCTGGCCGGCCAGATCATGGGCCGTGTCGCCCCGTGGCTGGTTCGCGGGCTCGTGGGACTGGCAGTGGTCGCGTTCCTCGGACTGGCCGTCGGACCGCACGTGTTCGGCTACCGCACCCTCACCATGCTGACCGCCTCCATGGCCCCGGAGATCGAGCCCGGTGACGTCGCCATCGTCACTCCGCTCAAGACCTCCGAGATCACCGAGGGCATGGTGATCACGTACCACATGCCGATCGCCGACCACAGCCTCGTCACCCACCGGGTCGTCTCGGTGCAGACCGGGCCGGACGGCGCGATCAGCGTGCAGACCAAGGGCGACGCGAACGACGCCGTCGACCCCTGGACCGCTCAGCTGCAGGGGGACACCGCGTACCGCGTGCGGGCCGTCGTCCCCGAGATCGGCCACCTGATCCAGGCCCTGCGTGCCCCCGTGGTCACCCAGGTGCTGCTGTACGGCGCCCCGTCGCTCCTCGTCGGATGGCTGCTGCTCACCATCTGGCGCCCCGCCCGTGACGAGAAGAAGGAGGGCAACCGGTCATGATCGCCATCCGACGGATCCCCGCCGTCCTCGCCCTCACGCTGGCCGTGATGATCGGCGCGAGCATCCCCGCCACGGCTTCCTACTCCGACTCGGCGAGCGTCAACCCGACGATCACCACGGCCACGGTGCTGACCCCGACCAACATCGTCGGGAACCTCACCTGCGGCCGGCCGGCGACGATGTCGATGACCTGGACGAAGAGCACGTCGACCCGGATCTCCGGGTACGAGGTGGCCGTCTACTTCAGCGACGGCTTCGTGCAGAGGGTCCAGCTGGGATCGACCGCCACCAGCTGGAGCGCCACGATCGACCCCTACTACGTCACCGCCTTCTCCATCCAGTACTCGATCACGACGAAGACCGACTACGGCTGGACGAAGGAATCCCCGCGGACGGCGTCGTTCCAGTGCTGAGCCACTGGTCCTGACCCCCCGGGACACCGCACACATCCACACGACGAGAGGAGGACCGACATGACCGCCATCCGGCGCACGCTCACGCTGATCGTCCTCACCGTCGCGGTCATCGCCGGAGCGAGCCTCTCGGCCGCGGCCAGCTTCTCCGATTCCGTCACCGTCACCACGACGGTGGCCACGGGAGCCGTCGCCGCACCTGCGTCGGTCACGATCACCGACCGCTGCCAGGGGTGGTGGTACCAGTTCGACGTGTCCTGGCCGGCCAGCACCACCACCCGTGGCGTCACCGGGTACCGGGTCGTCGCCTACCTCAACACCGGGGCGACCTACCTCGTGGGGCAGACCGACGCCGCCACCCGCACGATCTCGATGACCGTCGACCAGTCCAATCTGAGCCTGCAGCCCAGGCTCGCCGTCACCACCCTGACCACCTACGGCTGGTCGGCGGAGACCGCGAAGTCGGCGGTGCTGTCGTGCTGACCGCCCTGGTCGTGGACGACGAGTCCGACGCCCGCCGCCGCGTCTCCGGCCTGCTGCGCCTCGGCGGCTGGCAGGTGCGCGAAGCGGTCGACGCCGAGGACGCCCTCCGGCAGACCGCCGTCGCCGACTACGACCTCGTCGTCACGGACGTCTCGATGCCGGGCATGAACGGCCCCGCGATGCTCCGGCGGATGCGGCACCAGGGCTCCCGGGCCCGGTTCCTGGTGGTCACCTCCGACCCGACGGACGACGTCCGCGCCGAATCGGCGACCGCCGGCGCCATGGCGTGCCTGGCCAAGCCGGTCGAGGCCCGCATTCTCCTCGACTTCCTGCGCAGCCGGACCACGGGGCCGGCTGCGCAGGGCACTCTCTCCGCCGTTCCCGATCTCGTCGACGACGACCTGGACGACGAGCTGATGGACCGGCTGCAGGCGATGTACGTCGACGCCCTCCCGAGCCGGCTCAGGGCCATCGCGGCCGGCACCCGCTCCGGCAACGCACCGGCGGTCGTGTCGGCCGCGCACACCCTCGCGGGCACCAGCGGCCAGCTCGGGCACCCGGACGTCGCGGCGATCTGCCGCGAGATCGCCGCCGACGCCCGCCGCGGCGTCATGGCGCACGCCCTGGTCGTCGAGCTGCAGGAACTCGCACTCGCCGGCTGATCCCCCCCATCGCACCCCACGACGACATCCAGGACGGAGGCCCGACATGCAGGACAACCACCACTCCGGTCGCCCCCTGACCTCCGGATGCGCCGGCGTCCCGTCCGTGCCGACCGCCCTCGTGGTCGACGACTCGTTCTCCGCCCGCGCCCGCGTCACCCAGCTGCTGCACCTCGGCGGATGGCGGGTGCACCAGGCGGTCGGGACCGAGGACGCCCTGCGCATCGCGGCCGTGATCCAGCCCGACCTCGTGGTGACCGACATGGTGATGCGCCGCGGCCACGGGGCCACGCTGATGCGCCGGCTGCGCGAAGAGGGCTCGACGGCCCGCTTCCTGGTGGTCGCGGCCCGGCGCACGCACCAGACGCGCGCCCTGGCGGCGTCCGCCGGAGCGCTGGCCTGCCTGGCCAAGCCGGTGGACCCCCGTCTCTTCGTCGACGTGATGCGCGGGCTGACCGCCGTCGTCGCTCCCCCGCCGTGGGGTGCGCCCCTCCGCGCCGAGCCCGCAGCCATCGGGCCCGGGGAGGCGGCCGTGCCGGCCCCGGAGACGCTGCTCGCCGCCATCCCGCAGCAGCTGTCGACGATCGCGCTCAGCGCTCAGGAGGGCGACGCCGCCTCGGTCGCGGCGGCCGCCGAGGGCCTGGCGTCGGTCGGCGAGCGGCTCGGGCACGCCGAAGTCGCGTTCCTGAGCTCCGCCATCGCGCGGGAAGCACGGCGCGGGATCATCCCGCACGCGCGGCTGATGACGCTGGTGGACCTCTGCGCGGCGATCGAGAAGAGCCGCCCGCTGGTCGCTCAGGCCCGGCGATCAGCCTGACTCCGCGCTCCGGTCCGCTCCTCGCTCGTTCCTCGCTGCGATGCTCCCGGAGCTGTCGTCAGGCGGCGACGAGGCGGTAGCCGACCCCGCGCACCGTGCGGATCTCCGGCGAGCTGAGGCCCGCGGCCAGCAGCTTGCGACGCAGGTTGGACATGTGCGCCTCGACCAGGCGGAGGTTGCCCTCCCAGTCGGTCTGCCAGACCTCGCGCAGCAGCGTCTCCCGCTGCAGCACGCGGCCGGGGCGGGAGGCCAGCGCCGCCAGCAGGTCGAACTCGGTGCGGGTCAGGTCGACCACGGCGCCGTCGACCCGCACCTCACGGCTCTCCTCGTCCACCTCGAGCTCGTTGAGCCGGCGGACGGACTCTTCGGCGGGCGCGGCGGTCTCGGGGCCGGGAGCGGTGCGCGGGAAGCGCAGCATCGCCTGCACGCGCGCGACGAGCTCACGGGGCGAGAACGGCTTGGCCATGTACCCGTCGGCACCGACGGCCAGCCCGATGAGCAGGTCGACCTCCTCGGCGCGAGCGGTCAGCATGAGGACGTAGCACTGGGTCTCGGCGCGGATCTGGCGGCACACCTCGGTGCCGTCGGCGTCGGGCAGTCCGAGGTCGAGCACGATCAGGTCGGGGGCGTCCCGCCGGACCTCGTCCAGGCACTCCTGCCCGGACTTGGCCTCGCGGACGTCGAAACCGGCCCTGCGGAGCACCGTGGTGACGAGCTCGCGGATCTCGTCGGTGTCCTCCACGACGAGCACGGACTGATCGGGCACGACGTCTCCTCCTCACCCAGGACAGCGGTGCGGAGGCAGGGGCCTCCGTTCACCTGACCGGGTGATCGGCAGGAGAGGCCACCGCCTTGAGCCGAGCGGTGCGCGGGCTTCTCCCCTCACCCCAGAGGGGGATGCCCTGCCCCGCTGTGAGCTCGGGCACACCGCATCGAACTGACCAGGGCATCTCACCCTGCGTGACCTCACGAGGCCGTTTCGGCCAGACCGTCATCGGTAACGGATGCCGTCATGGGGCCGATGACGGCGGCGCCGAGATCGGCCTCCCGAGCCGTCGACGGCAGCCGCAGCCGCGAGGGACGACGACTGGATCTGGACGTCGTCCGTGGTCTCGCGATCGTCCTGGCCCTCGGCTGGCACTTCAGCGGCGAGCCCAGCGGCAACCTGGTCGTCGATGCCCTCACCTGGCCCGGCAGCCAGTTCGGCTGGGCCGGGGTGGACCTGTTCTTCGTGCTCAGCGGCTTCCTGCTGGGCAACCTCGTGCTGACCGAGCAGGTCCGCACCGGGCGGTTCGACGGAGGGCGGTTCACCGCGCGTCGCCTGCTCAAGCTGTGGCCGGTGCTCTACGTCTTCCTCGCGGTCCAGGCGCTCACCGGGCCCGAGCTCTGGGCGTCCTACCTGTGGCAGAACGCCCTGCACCTGCAGAACTACGCGGGCACCTCGCTGGCCCACCTGTGGTCACTGGCGGTCGAGGAGCACTTCTACCTGGCCCTGGCGATCCTGTTCCCCCTCTTCGCGCGGCGCCGCGGTTCGCCCCGCCTGCTCGCCGGCATCCTCGTCGGGATCCTGGTCGCCGCGCTGGCGCTGCGGATCTGGGGTGCGACGCAGGGGGTGAGCGACGTGCGCCTGCAGTGGCGGACGCACTTCCGTGTCGACTCGCTGGCCGCCGGTGTCCTGCTCGCCCTGGTGCACGTGCACTGGCCGGAGTCCTTCGAGCGGCTGCGCCGACGCCGGGGGGTGCTGGCCGGCGTGCTCGTCGCGGGCACCGCCGAGCTCGCCGTCGTCGGCAAGCACGGTGCGGTCGGTAGCACGGTGGGGTTCACCGTGGCGTACCTGACCGCCGGCGCCCTGCTGCTGCTCGTCTACCGGGCCGGGTGGGTGACGAAGGCGCGCTGGGTGTCGGTGCCGATGGCCTTCCTGGGCCGCTACTCGTACGGCATCTACATCTGGCACGTCCTCGCGGCGGCCACCGCCGTGCACCTCCTGCAGCTGGACGCGGCGTCGCCGGCCGGCCAGGCCGTGCGCTACGGCGTCGCCATTGCCATCGGCGTGCTGGCCACAGTGGCGGTCGAGAAGCCGGTCCTGCGCCTGCGCGACCGCCTGCTCCCGGCGACCGACCACGCGGCTCGGCCGGCGGACCCGCCGACCCGGCCGCTACTCCTCCCGGTGCACCCCGAGCGGCCGGCGCTCGCCGCGGCCCAGGCCTAGTTGAGCGAGCGGGTGCCCGGCGGCAGGACTCCCCCGGCGACCAGCTCGGCGACGGCGTCCTGGAGGGCGGTCAGGGCCACGCGCTGGGTGAACGGTCCGGTGGACACCCGGGCCACTCCGAGCTCCTGCAGTTCCCGCACGGGCAGCCCGTGCTTCGGGACGGCGATGACGCTGAGGTTCTGCCGACCGAACGCGTCGACCAGGGCCGTGATCTCCTCGCGCAGCACCGCGCCGGGCACGAAGACGACCGGGGCCCCGGCATCGAGGAAGGCCCGTCCGCGGTCGATCGCCTGCTCCACCAGCCTCCCCCGGTCGGCGTCTCGCGGAGCACCGACGAAGACGTCGGTGCGGGCGTTCAGCACGAAGTCGATCCCGGCGTCCCGGCCGGCGGCCATCACCGCCTCGACGGCGGCGACCGCCTCGTCGAGCGGCTTGTTCTGGTCCTCGAGGTTGCCGCCGACGACGCCGCGCTCGATCGCCCGCCGGGCGGTCTCCCCCGGATCGCCGTAGCCGGCCTCCATGTCCATGGTCACCGGCACGTCGACCGCCTCGACGATGCGGCCGACCATGTCGAGGTGCAGGTCCAGGGGGATGTTCTCGCCGTCCTCGTAGCCGAAGGTGGCGGCGATGGAGTGGCTGGCCGTGGCCAGTGCGCGCACCCCCTCGGTGCCGGCGACGACGCGGGCCGAGACGACGTCCCAGACGTTGGCCAGCACGAGGATCTGGGGGGCGGTGTGCAGGTCGAGCAGGGTGTCGGCACGGGCCGCGAGACCGGGCATACCGGCGACGTTAGTGCCGATGTCCGAAATCGTCAGAGCCGTGTCCGCATTTGTCACGACCGGCACCTGACTTGATCACTTAGGTCAGGCTAACCTGAATCCAGTGCCCAGGGTCGACCCTCTGGGAGACGGACCCTGTTGGCGCGATCGAAGAGGCAGCTTCCCCATGTACGTGTGCCACTGCAACGTGGTGACCGACGGCGACATCCTGGAGTCGATCGCGAACGGCGCTCGCTGCGTGGCCGACGTCGCCCGAGAGACCGGGGCCGGCCGCACCTGTGGCGGCTGCATCAGCTCCCTGCGCGACCTCGTGTGCCAGCATTGCCCGGTCATGGCCGAGGAGAAGCTGGGAGTCGCTCGTGCAGCCCGTTAGCCCCCGTGTGGTCGAACTGCTCAACGACGCGCTGACCTTCGAGCTGACCGTCACCAACGGTTACTTCCTCAACGCCCGCATGCTCGACGCCTGGGGGCTGCCCAAGCTCGGCAAGGTCTTCTACGACCTGTCGATCGACGAGATGCGCGACGCCGACGCCCTGATCCAGCGCGTCCTCCTCTTCGACGGCCACCCGAACGTCCAGCGGCTGGGCTCGATCCGCGTCGGCGAGACCGCCGAGGAGATGCTCGTCCTCGCCCTCGACAGCGAGAAGGCCGCCGTGGCGCAGTTCAACGCCTCGGCGCAGGAGTGCCACGACCTCGGCGACCACGGCACCGCGGCGGTGTTCGAGGAGATGGTCCGCGACGAGGAGAAGCACGCCGACTGGTTCGAGGCCCAGCTCGCCGCCATCGAGCGGGTCGGTCTCCCGCAGTACCTCGCGGCGCAGATCTCGGCCGGGGAAGCGCCCTGATCGGTCGCTGAACCCGGGCTCGGGGGGCCGCTCGGTTTGACACCCTGTCATCGAGCGGTGTCACATGGAGGGGTGCCCGGTTCCGTCGACGTCCTGGCCACCGACGGCCTGAAGGTCCTCGGCACCCTGGGCTTCTTCGTCCCCGCCGCGATCCTGATCGCGCTGGTCGTCTTCGCCGTGGTGCGCGACCGCCGGCTCACCGCCCGCGAGGAGGCCGAGGACGTGCGGCAGGCCGCGATGGAGCGGGAGGCGCTGCCTACTCCCCCTCCGCCGGCTGACTGAGCTGGGCCTCGACCGCCTCCTGCACGGCGGCCGCCATCTCGGTGCGGAACGCGGCCAGCAGCGCCTGGGCGGCGGCCGGCTGGAGCCGGGCGACCGTGTTCCGCAGCCGTTCCAGCTGCTCGGGAGGGGAACCGGCGTCGACGAACGCCTGCCAGCCGGTGGCCACGAACATCTGCACGTAGGTCTGCGCGATCGCCCGCACGTGCTCGTTCACCGTCGCCTGGGCGTCGATGAGGTCGTCGGGCGGCACGCCGAGGGCGACCACCTGCAACCCGGCCGTGAGCAGCGGCGGGTCCACGACCCGCAGCGATCCGTCGGGCAGCCGCTGGACCAGACCCAGGTCGACCAGCCGCTCGACGAGCGCCGGGGCCTCCGGCACGCCGGCCCGCGCCGCGAGCTCGGCACCGGTCATGACCTCGGGTTCGGGTGGGAGCCAGGGGGAGAGCAGCGCCCGGTGCAGGGCGAGCGTCGTCGAGCTCGCCGTCGCGGGAGCGGACGCGAGAGTCCGCTCGATCATGGCCAGCGAGTAACCCTCCGCGAGCATCTCCCGCACCAGCAGGAGACGGGCCACGTGCTGCCGGCCGTAGTAGCCGGTGCGGCCCACCATCCGGGGCGGCGGCAGGAGCCCCCGCGCGGAGTAGGCCCGCACGTTGCGCACGGTGACGCCCACCCGGGCGGCGAGCTGGTCGACCGTGAGTTCGCGGTCGACGTCCTCGTCCCGGCTGTCCGGTTCCGGCGCGGTGGTCACCGTCACCTCCTGCTCGTCGTGACCACACGGTAAACCGGCTCGTTCTATCTATCAGTTGTCGATGTCACCGTGATGGGTGTTCCATTGCCGCAGTGACTGAGAGGGAGTTCCGTGCTGCTCGCTGCTGACACACGTCCTGCCGGAGGCGCCGCGATCGGCGAGGTGGTCCTGGCGACCGCGATCGGGATCGGCCTGACCGCATTGCTGCTGGGGCTGGTCTTCCTGCACCGCACCCGGCGGTCGACGGTGCTGACCCGGATCGGCACCCGCCTGGGCACCGCGACCGGCGTCCCGCCGTGGGTCGCGCTGCCGACGATCCTGACCACGGTGTCGCTGCTGGTGGCGCTGCTCGGGATGCTCTGGGACATCTCGCTGCACATCGGCGTCGGCCGCGACGAGGGTCCGCTGGCCAACCCAGCTCACTACCTGATCCTGTTCGGCCTGTTCGGCGTCTTCGCGGGCGGCATCTTCGCCTGTGCCATGCCGCTGGACGAGCGGCCCGGCCCGGCCGCCATCCGGTTCATCCGCGGCTGGGACGTGCCCGTCGGCGGCGTCCTGCTCACCGGCGCCGGCTTCTACGCGCTGCTCGGCTTCCCGCTGGACGACATCTGGCACCGGCTCTTCGGCCAGGACGTCACCCTCTGGGGCCCGACCCACCTGATGCTCATCACCGGCGCGGGCCTGTCGATCATCGGCCTGCTGATCCTGGAGCAGGAGGGGCACGGCGGGCTGTCCATTGACGACGGCGACCGCAAGGTCGGGCGGATCACCCGCTTCGTGCGGCAGGCCTCGGCCATGGGCGGGCTGCTGCTGGGGCTCTCGGTGTTCCAGGGCGAGTACGACTTCGACGTCCCGCAGTTCCGGCTGGTGCTCGAGCCCTTCATGATCGCCGGCGCCGCCGGCATGGCGCTGGTGGCCGCACGCATGTTCATCGGCCGTGGCGGTGCGCTGGCCGCGAGCGCGTTCTTCCTGGTGATCCGCGGGGTCATCGCCCTGGTCGTCGGCCCGGTCTTCGGCGAGATCGTTCCCATGTTCCCGCTGTACCTGGGCTCGGCGGTCGCCGTGGAGCTGCTCGCGCTCGCCCTGCCGCCGACCCACCGTCCCCTGCTGTTCGGCGCCGTCGCCGGCGTCGCGATCGGCACGGTCGGGCACGCCACCGAGTGGGGGTGGACCCACCTCACCCAGACCCTGAGCTGGGGCAGCGACATCCTGGCCGAGGGCACGCTCATGGCCATCGCCGGCGGGGTCGCGGGCGGCCTCCTCGGCGCGCTCCTGGCCAGCGGCCTCCGGCGGCGGCTGCCCCACCCGGCGGTGTGCCGGGCCGCGCTGCTCGGATCCCTGGTCGTACTGGCCGCCTGCGTCACGAACGGCCTGATCGCCACGGTGCCCGACGACGTGGAGGCGACGTTCGCCCTCGACGACGTCACCGACGACCCACGGACGGCAAACATCACCGTCCGGCTCGACCCGGCCGACGCGCTCGACGACCCCTCGTGGGTGCAGATCACGTCGTGGCAGGGGCAGGGCCTCGTGGTCGACGCCCTGGAGCAGACCGGAGAGGGCGAGTACCGCACGACCCGCCCGATCCCCGTCGACGACGACTGGAAGGCACTGCTCCGCCTCCACGACGGCCGCATGCTCAGCGCCGTGCCGATCTACCTGCCCGAGGACGCCGCCATCCCGTCCGACGAGATCACCGCGGACGACGGCATGACCCGCGGAACCATCCCGGAGATCGAGATCCTGCAGCGCGAGCTCAAAGCCTCGGGCGGCGGACTGTGGCTGGTGGCGAACCTGGTCGTGCTGTTCTGCACGCTGGCCCTGATCGCCGGGATGGCGTGGGGAGTGGGCCGCTACTCCCGCCGGGCGGGCGCCCGGGATCCGTTCCCCGACACCCCGGCCGACCAGCCGGACAGCTCCTCCCGCGCGGCCAGTGAACTCGGCAGCCGCTGATCCGGTGAGCATCCGTCCGGCCCGGCTCGGTGCTGCCCTCTGCGGGCTGGCGGTCGCCGCCGTCCTCTCCGGCTGCGCCGGCACCGAGGCCCCTGCCGCCGCGGCGCTCAGCGCGTCCGAGGGCCCGTCCGCCTCCTCGACGAGCGCGCCGGCGGGACAGCGGATCGAGGTGCAGGTCAGCGGCGGGCGGGTGACCGGCGACAGCGGCCGGGTGCCGGTGTCGCCGGGCGCCCCGGTGACCGTGGTCGTCACGAGCGACGTCGCCGACACGGCCCATCTGCACGGCTACGACCTCGACGCCGAGCTCTCCCCCGGGCAGCCGGCGGAGCTGACCTTCGACGCGACCATCCCCGGGGTGTTCGAGCTGGAGCTGCACGAGGCCAGCACGGTGCTGCTCACCCTGCAGGTCGGTTGACCGTCCTCGCGCACGGGGTGGGCTCGCGCACCGACCTCCCCCTCCCCCTCGGCCTGGCGCTCTACGGGGCGGGCGCCGCCATCCTGCTCAGCTTCGCGATCCTGCTGCTGTTCTGGCGGACGCCCCGGCTGGGTGGTCCCGGCTCCGGCGCGGCGCTCCCCCTCCCGGTGCAGCGGGCGGTCGACAGCGGGCGGGTGCGGCGCGGGCTCCAGGCGGTCGCGCTGGCCGTCGCGGTCCTCGTGACCGCCGTCGCCGTCGCCGGACCGGACGACCCCGATCGCAATCTCGCGCCGTGGGTCCTCTACGTGACGTTCTGGGTGGGCCTGGTGCCGGCCAGCCTCCTGCTCGGGCCGGTCTGGCGGGTGGTCAACCCGCTGCGGCTGCTGCACCGGGGGCTGCGCGTCGTCCTGGCGTCCGCGCCGGGTGCCGGGCGCCTGCCGGCGCTCGGGCTCTGGCCGGCCACCGTTCCCCTGCTGGTCTTCCTCTGGCTGGAACTGGTCCTCCCCGGCCGCGCGGAGCCGTCGACGGTCGCGGCCTTCCTCCTCGGCTACGCGGTCGTGCACCTGGGGCTCTCGCTGTGGTTCGGCGAGGAGTGGTTCGCCTCCGGCGACGGCTTCGAGGTCTACTCCACGGTGCTGGCGCGCCTCTCGCCCTGGGGACGGCGCGACGACGGGCGGCTGGTGTTGCGCAACCCGCTCGCCAACGCGACGGTGGCGCCCGTCCAGCCGGGGCTCGCGGCGGTGGTCGTCGTCCTGCTGGGGTCGACGGCGTTCGACGGCCTGTCCCGCACGGTCTTCTGGCAGACCGGCCCCGGGGCGGCGAACGACGTCGTCTCCGGGACGCTCGGGCTGCTGACGATGGTCGCGCTGGTGGCGGTGCTGTACGTGGTGGGCTCACGGCTCTCGGGGCGGCTGGCCGGCCAGCCGGTGCACGTGCAGCCCCGCCGCTACGCCGGCACCGTCGTCGCGATCGCGATCGGCTACACCGTCGCCCACTACTTCAGCCTGATGATGCTCGACGGGCAGACCCCCTGGATCCTCGCCAGCAACCCCTTCGGGCTGGCCGGCGTCGACCTGTTCGGCACCTACGGCAACGTCGTCGACCTGACCGCGGTGAGCGCCGACGTGATCGCCCTCGTGCAGGTGGGGGCGGTGGTCGCGGGCCACGTCGTCGGCGTCACGCTGGCCCACGAGCGGGCCCTGCTCTCCGCCCGCAGGGCACGGGCGTCGGACCAGCTGCCGCTGGTGGTCGTCATGGTGCTGTTCACGGTCGGTGGGCTGGGCCTGCTGTTCGGCTTCTGACCTGGGCGGATCCGGCCCCCCGGACGGGTGACGATGCGGGAGTTCGGCTACAGGTGGGGGCCGGTTCTTCCGATGGGGAGAGTGCCTTGACGGGCGCCATCGGGGTCCGCTGCCCCGCCTGAGCGGAAGGACCGCTCCCGTGATCGCTGTGACCTGCCGCAACGGCGAGCACTTCTCGGTCGACCCCGCGTCCATCGAGCGCGTCGAGAGCGATCCGGACACCGTCATCCACCTGGTCGACGGCACCAAGTACGTGGTCTCCCAGAGCTTCGACGACCTGCTCCGCACCGTGCGGGACCACCGCGCGACGGTGCTCGTCGCCCAGCAGCAGCTGTACGGCGGCGTCGCCGAGCTCGCGAAGCACCGTGCCCCGCTCCGCGTGGAGCGGCGGGCGCGCAGCCGGGACGGCGACCCGCCGTACGTCTCCCCGGACGACGCCGAGGACTGACCGGTGATCCCGGCGACGTTCCTCGGGATGGCACTGGCGATCGGTTCGCTGATCGTCACGATGCTGCTGGAGGGGTCCGACCTCCTGGCGATCCTGCTGCTGCCGGCGCTGGTATTGGTCTTCGGGGCGACCTTCGGCGCGGCGATCGCCGGCTCCACCCCGGCCGACGTCCGCCGGATCGGCTCCTGGTTCCGCCTGGCCTTCGCGGCGGACAGGACGTCGCGGCAGAGCAAGCTCATCGCCCAGCTGGTCGAGCTCGCCACGCTGGCGCGCAAGGAGGGCATGCTGCCCCTGGAGAACAAGGCGCGCGGGATCGGTGACCCGTTCCTGCGGCACGGCCTCCAGATGGCCATCGACGCCGTCCCCATCGAACAGCTCCGCCGGGTGATGGAGGGCGAGGTGGACGCCCACCGCGCCGACGACCGCGTCGCCGTGCGCTTCTTCGCCAAGATGGGCGGTTACGCGCCGACCATCGGCATCATCGGCACCGTCGTGGGGCTGGTGCAGGTGCTGCAGAGCCTCCAGGACCCCGAGCGCCTCGGCCCGCTGGTGGCCGGCGCGTTCGTCGCCACCCTCTGGGGCGTGCTCTCGGCCAACTTCCTCTGGCTGCCGATCAGCACCAAGATCCAGCGCAACGGCGACCTCCGGACGGCGGAGATGAACCTGATCATGGAGGGGGTCTGCGAGATCCTCGCGGGGACGAACCCCCGCGCACTCCGTGTCCGGTTGCAGTCGATGCTGCCACCGAGCGAGGTTCCCCGCGCCGCCTGATCAGTCGTCGTCCTTGCCGTTGCCGTGGCCGTTGCCCCGGCCGTTCCCGCCGCCCTCGTTGCCGTTCCCGCCGCCGTCGTTCCCGTTGCCGCCGCCGTTGTCCACGGGGGCGACGGCGTACGACACCGTCACCACGGTGCCCGGCGCCAGCGCACCCTCCGGGGAGACAGCGGTCACCTGGCCCGGGGCGACCTCCTCCGTCGTTCCCGGCTCCAGCTGCACCTGCAGACCGTCGGCGACGAGTTCGGCCTGCACCTGCTCGACCGGCCGGCTCAGGTAGTCGTCGGCGACGACGTCGACCGCGGGCGGCTCGGTCGCGGTGGCGGTCGTGGTCGACGGCGACGCCTGGCCGCCGGGGTCGTCGGAGACGGTCGCCAGCAGGCTGACGAGGACGCCGACGGCGACGAGCGCGGCGACGGCACCGATCAGGAGGGGCCGGAGCCCGCGTGCCCGGTTCCCCGCCGTCCCCGCCGGGGCCGGCGGCGGGACAGGAGCCGCCCCGCCCGCGACTGGCGGCAGCGGCAGCACGGCCGTCCCGGTTCGGCCGGTTCCGCGGATCGGGGCCGTGCCGCCGGACCGCGTGACCTCCTCGACCGCCTCGCACAGGCTCGCGCCGTCGGGATAGCGCGCCGCCGGGTCCTTGGCCATCGCGCGCTCCACCACTCCCCGGAGGCCGGTGGGGATGTCGGCGGGCAGTGGCGCGGGCTGCTCGCGGATCTGCTTGAGCGCGACCTGCACGGAGTTCTCCCCGTCGAAGGCCCGCCGGCCGGTGAGGCACTCGTAGGCCACGGCGCCCAGCGCGTACACGTCGCTGGCGGGCGTGGCCTTGCCGCCCGCCGCCTGCTCGGGTGAGAGGTACTGGGCGGTGCCCACGACCTGACCGGTGCCGGTCAGCGCGACGCTGGACGCCGACCACGCGATCCCGAAGTCGGTGATCTTGACGACCCCGTCCGTACCCACGAGCACGTTGCCCGGCTTCACGTCCCGATGGACGACGCCGGCCGCGTGCGCGGCCGCGAGTGCGGCCGCGGTCTGCCGCACGATGTCGAGCGTGCGCGCCGGATCGAGCCGGCCGACCCGCTCCAGCAGGTCGGAGAGGGACTCGCCCTCGACCAGCTCCATGACGAGGTAGGCCAGGCGCTCGCCGTCCTCCTCCAGCTCCCCGTAGTCGAAGACCGAGGCGATGTTGGGATGGAGCAGCGCGGCGGTGTGCTGCGCCTCGGCCCGGAAGCGGGCCCGGAACGTGGCGTCCCCCGTGAACTCGCTGCGCAGGACCTTCACCGCGACCGGACGCTCCAGGAGCGTGTCGCGGGCACGCCAGACCCGCCCCATCCCGCCGCTGGCCAACGGGACGAGCAGTTCGTACCGGTTGCCGAGCAGGCGCCCGCGCGTATCCACCCGGCCTCCTCCCGTGTCCGTCCTCGCCGCCGGTCAGCGGCCCGACTTCTCAGGTTGCCAGGTCCGGCGGCATCTCACCGCGTCCAGAGGGCGGCCACCTCTTCGGGTGACCACGTCCCGGAGCCCTCGCCGGTTCACCGGGCCGGTCCAGTCTCACCGGCGGAGGCCACGCTCCGAGTCGAGCGCGGCGAGCAGCTGCTCGACGACGTCGTCCGGTGAGCCGGCCCCCGAGACGGCGGCCCCGGGTTCGTCGTCCTGCAGCTGCTCGAGTGTGGCGATCTGGCTCTCCAGCAGCGACGACGGCATGTAGTGGCCGGTGCGCTTCTCCAGCCGGTCGCGGAGCACGTCGGGGTCGACGGTGACGTGGGCGAACCAGACCGACGGATGGCCCTCGCACAGAACCTCCCGGTAGCTGCGCTTGAGCGCCGAGCAGGTCACGACCACCGAGCGGCCGGCCTGCTCGCGCTCGCCGATCCAGCCCGCCAGGCTGCGCAGCCACGGCCATCGGTCGTCGTCCACCAGCGGCGTGCCCGCGCGCATCTTGGCCACGTTCGCCTCGGGGTGGAAGTCGTCGCCCTCGGCGAACTCCCAGCCCAGTCGCTCGACGAGCTTCTCAGCGACGGTGGACTTCCCGGAGCCGGAGACCCCCATGACGACGATCGACGTGGTGGCCATGGGCGGACGTTATCCCGACGCGACCGGGCCCCGTTCAGTCGACCGGGGGCTGCAACCGGACGTCGAGGCCGATACCCCGCATGAGCTGCCGGATCGGGCGGGCCAGCAGGCACCACCGGAGCGGCCGCTGTCGCCGCAGGCGCCGGTAGCGCGCCTCCATCCGGGCCTGGAACTCGGGGACGAAGCCGTAGACCGCGGTGCTGCTCGCGGAGTCCAGGTACGAGAAGGGGCCGGTGTCGCAGATCGGCACGTAGGCGACACCGAGCGCCCGGAGGCCGCGGTGGGCGTGCTCGTCGACGACGGTGACGAAATGCCGGACGCCGTCACGCATGGCGTGGACGTACACCGCGCGGTACAGCAGGAGGCAGACGGTCCGGCTCCGGGTGGCCGACCGGCGGTACTCCGGCAGAACGGCCACCGTGCCGACGTCCCAGGTGGCGTCGAGGCTGTCGACGGCGTGGAAGTCCCGGAACCGCTCCAGGCCGATCCCGAGCGGCTCCCCCGCGATGTCGCGGAGGGTCTTCAGCCCCGTCGCGGAGTTGCGGATGACGCGCATGACCCCCGCCGGACGGCGCAGGACCTGGTCCATGACGACGAGGAAGAAGCTGGCGTCCTCGTAGGGGCCGTACTCCCGCTGCATCACGGCGAGGTCGTTGCCGAACGCCTCGTCGAAGACTTCGAGCTCGATGCGGCGGCCGAGGTCTGCGAAGGGGCTGCGGCCGTCGAGCCGGTAGCAGACGAAGCGGTGCCGGGTCGTCGGCGGGTGGAGCGTGAGCAGCTGGCCGGCGAGGTCGGCGGCCTGGTTGTCGTGCAGCTCGTACCGGACCGTGCGCGTCTGCGCCGGTCCGACGGAGGCGGTCATCAGAAACTCCGGTAGACGAGCTCGGACGCGCCGAAGTACTCGCGGGTGAAGGCGGCCACCGCGCGCGGGTCGAACGCCTTGCAGGTGTAGATGTCGACGCTGAAGAACAGCACCGGCTGCTCCCACGCGTAGAAGTGGGCGCCGGAGGTCTCCCAGTGCGTCCACCCGGCCCAGCCGTAGAGATCGCTGCGGTGCGTCACCGGCTCGATCAGCGTCACCATGTCGGTGACGACCGAGAGCTTCTGCAGGTACTCCTTGATGTCGCCGTCGGTGATCGGCCGGGCGGGGTAGCCCTCGACGACGAGTCGCTGACGGTGGATCTGCGGAGCAAGGTCCCTGGCTGGGGGCATGTTCGTGTCCTCGACGACCCGCGCGGGCAGCACGCAGGAAGCCATGAAAGTGCTCCCCCGTCGCGATGCCTCGCGAGTCACTTCCGGCCGAGGGGCGCCGCCCGCCGGCCTGGTCCGTTGTCCGCCCAGGCGACGCCCGAGCGGGCGAACTCTAGGCACGGCTGAACACGGAACGCAATGGTCCGCAACTCAGAGGTCGTCTCGGAGACACGATCGGGTGAACGGCGAGCAGTTCCCGGTCACCCTCGGTGACGACCTCGGACCACGAGAAGGGCGCCCCTCCGGTGGAGGGACGCCCGGACAGAGCAGCAGAACAGCAGTGAGGGGGGAGGCCTGACGGCCTCCCCCCTCACCGGGTGGAACTAGATGGTGCTGTGTCTGTCAGTACTGCGGCTCAGCCAGGATCAGCGGAGCAGCGACAGGACACCCTGCGAGGCCTGGTTGGCCTGCGCGAGCATCGCCGTGCCGGCCTGCGACAGGATCTGGTTCCGGGTGAACTGGACCATCTCCTGCGCCATGTCGGCGTCGCGGATGCGGCTCTCCGAGGCGGTCAGGTTCTCGACCGCGACGTTGAGGTTGTTGATGGTGTGGTCGAACCGGTTCTGGAT